>NZ_JABSUV010000033.1:0-66871 GCF_013284275.1 Brevibacillus sp. HB2.2 | reverse complement strand
CCAGCGGGTGGACCTAGAATCTGAGCGTTTTCTCCTGTTTCCTCCCCACCACGACACCCCGTCTAACAACTGCTTCTAAAAGCTTGCCTAGTTAAAGTTTCACCTAAAGAAATAGTTGCCACGGATAGAAAAACATCGTATAGTTTTCATGTGATAAATTTCGTACACGAAATATTACTTAAGAAAGGAGTGCGTTATGAATAAATCACTGCATATTCGGGACTTGTTAAAACGGTTGAACAAGACTTTTGGCACAATGGCCACAAAAGAACTGTCCCAATATGGTGTGACTGTCCCGCAGCTAATGGTCATTCGAGAAATACATCCTGATCCCAAAACGATCGGTCAGATAAGCAAAGCCGTAGACTTATCCTACAGCACCGTTTCTGGCATCATTGATCGTTTGGAACGAGAACAACTCGTAGAACGTGTACGTGATGAGAATGACCGACGTGTTGTCTGGATTCGTAAAACACCGAAGATTTCCGAGCTGTTCGCAAAGGTTGATTTTTTCTCAGAGAACTTTTACAAGCGTATTTTCCATGGATTTTCCGATGAGGATTTAGACATCATTATTCAGTCGATGGAAACATTGATTGCGAAACTAGAAGAACGAGAAAGTTGAGGAGAAACCATGAAGCGAAAACTGGTTTTGTATGTCATTTTGCTCCTGATCGTGGCAGGTGGTGGAGGAATCGGTTACTACTATTGGTATCAAGGTGCACATTATGTGACCACACAAGATGCCCGGATTGCGGGAGACATTTATCGGGTCATGCCCAAAATGACAGGCAAACTGACCGGACTCGCTGTCAAAGAAGGCGACACCGTTATAGCGGATCAAATCGTAGGGCAGCAAGATACAAGCAATGTAGCAACGACCATGCTGGAAAACAGCGTGTTGCGTTCCCCCATTACAGGTACGGTGATTAAAACGCAAGCCAAAGAGGGAGAGATTGTTTCAACAGGGCAATCGGTAGCTCTCGTGATTGACGAAAGCAAATTGTACATCTCCGCCAATTTGGAAGAGACTGAGATCGAACGCTTGAAACTCGGCCAAAAAGTCGATTTTACGATTGACGCTTACCCAGGTAAGAAATTGGGCGGTCATTTGATGGAGATCGGAAAGGCGACGAATTCTACATTTTCCTTGATGCCAGCGGCCAACACGAGCGGGAACTTCACCAAGGTAACCCAGCGCATCCCGATCAAAATCGCCATAGATGACACAGCAGGTCTGGACCTCGTGGCCGGATTGAACGCCGAGATCAAAGTGCACGTGAAGGAGATGTAATGAAGCATGAAAAAGACAGCACAATGGAAAACAATCGCTGCAGTCATGGCAGCCGTTTCGCTTATTGCAGCGGGCTGTAGCGAGACATCTTCAGCAACGCAAACGAGCGAGAACGTCCCTGTTGTGAAGACGTGGAAGGTGACTTCTGGCTCTACAGGTGTCATCGCCAATGGTAAGGTGGCAGCATCTGAGGAGATCCAAGTCGTTTCTAAAGTTTCTGGAAAAGCAGCGAGCGTGAATGTAAAAGAAGGTGCAGTCGTCAAGCAAGGCGATGTTCTGGTCACGCTGGAGGCAGCCGATTATCAGCAGCAGATTAATCAGGCACAGGCAGCCATTGCAGGCGCTCAGGCAAAACTGCGAGATACAAAAGCAGGTGCACGCAATGAGCAACTGACGCAGCTTGGAAGTATTGTCACGCAGGCAGAAGCCAGCCTGAAGGTAGTTGAGAGCAACTACAATCGGATGAAAGCACTGTTTGATGCAGGCGCATTGTCCCAGGCTGAGTTGGAGAAATCTTCGCTGGAATTGGAAAAGGCGCGCACAGGTCTTGAACAGGCGCAAGCCCAATACGATCTGGCAAAAGCAGGCCCAACTGCTGACACGGTAGCGGCTCTGCAAGCAGAAGTGAGCCGGTTGGGTTCCAGTCTCGAGCTGGCGAAAAGCAATTATGACAATACCATTATTCGTGCGCCAATCACAGGTATCGTCGCCAAGCGTGCGGTTGACCCGGGAGAAATGGCAGCAGCGGGGACACCTCTTATGGTGCTAGTGAATATGGCAGATGTCAAAGTAGAAGCAAGCGTACCGGAAAACGAAATCAACCAAGTGAAGGTCGGCTCCACTGTTGATGTGAAGGTAGGCAGTCTAGGTGGGAAAGTGCTGAAAGGTACCGTTGAGTTTGTCTCTCCGATTTCGGATACCAACAGCAGTTCATTCCCAATCAAAGTGAAGGTAAATAATCAGGACGGCTTGCTGCGCGCAGGTATGGTAGCAGAGGTTTTGCTCCAAGGACAGGCAACGCCAGGAACAAAATTACCTACCTCAGCCGTGCTGGAAAAGGATAGCAAGCATTACATCTATACAGTAGATAACAACGTTGTGCACCAAGTGGAAGTTGCAGTAGAGAACGCAAGCGGCGACTGGACAACTGTCACGAATGGCGTCAAAGACAATGATCAAATTGTGCTGAACCCGACAGACAAACTGTCCGAGGGCAGCAAGGTGATCGCAAACTAACGGGGGTGTTGACACATGGCGGAAGCGGTGGCACACCGAGAGGAGAAAAGCAGGAACGGCGGCATGTGGCTGTCTCTTGTCGCCATCCTCTCAGGAACCTTCGTTGCGATTCTGAACAATAGCTTGATTAACGTTGCCCTGCCTGCCATGGTCAATATTTTTGGTTCGAGTACCGAGACCATGCAGTGGGTATTGACCGGATATATGCTGGCAAACGCCGTTATGATTCCCATGAGCGGCTCGTTGTCCGCTAAATTCGGCGCAAAAAAAATATTTGTACTTTCCTTATCGGCATTTACTTGTTCGTCGATCCTTTGTGCCTTGGCGTGGAGTGACTCTTCGCTGATTGCTTTTCGCGTCGTGCAAGGCGTCAGCGGGGGGATGATCATGCCAATCGGGATGTCGATGATTTACATGATCGTTCCGCGTGAAAAGATCGGAATGGCACTGGGGATATTCGGGATTGCTTCCATGACAGCCCCTGCGCTAGGCCCGACCTTGGGCGGGTATCTCATCGAATTTTTAAGCTGGCAATTTCTTTTTCTAGTCGGTGTACCCTTTGGTATTTTTGCGGTGATCATGAGTATCGTACTGCTCAAGGAAACGCCGAAAAAGCCAGAGTTAAAGTTCGACTTCTTGGGAGCATTTCTTGCCATCGTCGGTTTCGGGACGCTGTTGCTCGCTTTGAGTAAAGGGCAAGCAGAGGGCTGGACCTCCTTTTTCATCGTCAGTTTATTTTTCATTGCAGTAATGAGCTTGATCCTGTTTGTCTGGGTCGAGCTGGGGAAGGAAAGTCCGCTGCTCGATCTGCGGCTTTTGAAGATCCCTACCTTCACCATCAGTATTTTGACTTCCGGCTTCGTCATGATGGGGATGATGGGCGGTATCTTCCTGATGCCGATTTTCCTCCAAAACATTCAGGGCTTGACGGCTATGGAGTCTGGAATCTTGCTGATGCCGCAATCGATTGCCATGGCGATCATGATGCCAATCAGCGGAAAGTTGATGGATAAATATGGGGTCGGCCCGATTGGATTGGTCGGCTTGACCATTATGAGCATCACGACGTATGAATTGCACAATCTATCTGCTGACAGCATGCATTCGTGGATCGATATGATCCTGACCATTCGCGGGATCGGAATCGGATTGTGTATGATGACGCTGTCCACCGTAGGGATGAACGCCGTTCCGCGTACAAGTGTAGGGGATGCCTCTCCGCTGTCCAACGTATTGCGTCAGGTCATGAGTTCGTTTGCCATTGCGATTTTGACAGTGATCATGCAGGCACGTCAAAATTTCCACATGGCCTCAATCTCTGACAACTTGAATACGGATATGGCGACGCAGTTTATCAGTGGCATTTCAGGAATGTATGCACAAGTAGGGGTAGATGCAGCGAACGCGACAGGGGGAGCCAGCGCGATTTTGTACGGAATGATGGCAAAAGAATCGTTGGTCCAAGGTATCGGGGATACTTTCCTCGTCTCAGTAATCCCTATTGTCCTCTCGATTCCACTTCTGTACTTCCTGCATAAAAAGCCGAAAAAAACGCAGCAACAGGTGCCAGCAACCGAGAAGGCAACAGCCTAATAGTAAGGGGCAATTCCGCAAGTCTTATCGAAGACTTCTTTGGAATTGCCCCTTTTTCTGTTAGGACATCATTTTAAATAACCAGTACAAAATACGTCCTGCAATGTAGCCAAGCAGAATTGTCCAGCCAATCTTCGCCCAAATACTCAGTCCCTTGATGAATTCACGCAAGCTTTTGCGGTTCTCCGGTTGCTTGTTCAATGGAGGACACTCCTTTAGCAGGTTGGTTAAAACGAATGAACACATAAATGCCGGCGATAATGATCAAGCCGCCGATCCATTGCGGAGGCGTTACCACTTCACCCAAGATGAAGTAAGCGAGAATCGCAGTCCCGATCGGTTCTCCCAAAATCCCCATGGAGATCGTCGTCGTATTGAGCCATTTAATGATCCAGTTAAAAATAGAATGTCCAAGCAAGGTCGGGAACAGGGCGAGACAGAAGAACCAGCCCCAATCCGCCGTAGGGTAACCGACGAGCGAATAACCGAGAGCCAGATCATAGGCGACGAGAATCACGCTGGTTGCCGTATAGACGACGAGTGTATAGGCAAAGGAAGACATATGCTGGCGAACGTACTGCCCGACCAGCCAGTAGCCCGTCACGGTGACAGCGCCCATCAATGCGAGAAAATCCCCCCACAGAGCCATACCGCCTACTTGAAAATCTCCCCAGCCAATCACAAAGCTACCTGCAATCGCCAGCAAGCCGCCGGATAAAGCCAGAAATCGAACTTTTTCACCAAAAAAGAAGTAGCCGCCGATGAAGGCAAATAATGGCTGTAACGTTACGAGGACAGTAGAACTGGCTACAGATGTGTAGTTCAGTGATTCAAACCACAACAGAAAATGGCTTGCCAAAAAGGTTCCCGATAAAATACAGAGTAGCCACACTTTCTTGGACATTTCTCCAATCTCTGCGAGGGCACCACGATTCCAAAATAAAAAAGGAAGCGTTAAAAGAACGGAAAAAATCAGGCGATACGTAGCAATAATCGGAGCAGGTGCATCCGATAGCTTTACAAAAATCGCAGAAGAGGAAATGGCGATCACCCCGATTAAGAGAGCCAAATACGGGGGAAATAACGGTTTTTCCAAAGATAGATTCATCAGTACACCTTCTTATGCGGGTAAGGTCATGGTTCATTAATTGTCATTGTACAGTTGGATTAAAAAATTCACAATGTTATGTGTACCTCGCCGCTTGAAAGGTTTCTTTTCAATCCGGTTATCCTACTGGCATGAGAAACTTACAGGCTTTTTTCCGTATAACTGCTTTCATGCTTATCCTCATCTGTATCCCGACGCGAAGTGAGGCATTGCCGCTCACCCCCTTTCATATTTTGATTGATGTTGGACATGGAGGTATAGATTCGGGAACTTCATTTGGGGATTTGTACGAAAAAGACATCAATCTGCAAATTGCCAAACGACTTTACCAACAACTCACAGCTGCGGGTTACACCGTGGCTTTGAACCGCCACAAGGATGTTGCCCTGAGTGATGACAATCGTTGGTTGGACAACCGATCCCGCCATATACGTGACCTGGCTCAGCGCAAGAATTTGGCAAAAGAAATTGGCCCGCAGATGATGCTTAGCTTGCATGTAAACTGGTCACCGAGTCCTCGGCGCAGAGGAGCGATTATTTTGCATCAAAACACAGAGGAAAGCTACCTGTTGGCAGGGCTGCTGCAAAACTCGCTGAACAAGCTCACAGGGTCCAACGAAAAGCCAGTCAAGGGCAAGACGTACTACATGCTCCGTCATAACTACTGTCCGTCTGTCATCGTGGAGATGGGGTTTATCAGCAACGCGCAGGACCGCGAAATGTTAACGAATCCCAAAGCACAAGAAAAAATCGCTCAGGCCATTACAGAGGCCGTGAGCGAATACGTAAAGCTATCGGGAAATCTGAAAACGGAGGCTAGTGTGCAGGAGAGCTGGTGGAGAAAATTAATGAGTAGTTTGCTGGATAAGCTTTGAAATGGTTACAAATTCGGCCTCCTTCTGAATTCGCGGGATGTACTGGCGCAGAAGGGAGGCTGTTTTCTTGCCAGGAGGTCCAACATGACCAATTGCGATACATATGGGATGGTTGTGGATTTTTTTGCAGACGAGCTCCATCTGCTTTGTAATATGTGGGACCGAGTATACGTCATCCAGAAAAATTTGATTCACTGCATGGGGGACGCCCATTTCGGCTGCGACTTTCGCCGCCACGCTTTTATCGGTAGTCTTGCTGTCCAGGTAAAAAAGGCCGCGTTCTTTGACGACCTTCATGATGATGCGCATGATGCGCTCGTCAGCCGTAATTTTTGAGCCCATATGGTTATTCATGCCAATCGCATGTGGCACATCGTCAATCGCTTTCTCCACGCGACTGCGAATCTCATCTTCGGACAGATCAGCCGTAATGGCTCCAGGACCGAGCCAGGAGCGTTTTCCTTTCATTGGCTCCATCGGCATGTGAACGAGTACATCATGTCCTTTTTGATGAGCGAGCTCGGCATCCTGCTTCGTGCTGGGCATAAACGGCATGACGGCAACAGTTAGAGGGACTGGCATTGCTAATATTTCCTCCGTCCCTTGCATGTTGTTCCCGAAATCATCAATGACAAATGCCATTAGCTTTTTGACAACGGGTGCAGGGTCTGGGGTGGAGTTAGCAGTCACTGGAATCGCCCCAAGGGAAAGTAAAAGCGTGAGCAAGATCGGAATCAAATTTCTCCCATTCATAAGATCACCTTCCTTGTCCATTTTTTTCATAGTCTGTTCAATCACCTTGTGCTTTACCCGCCATATCTACGGCTTGGCTTTGATGTTTGCCCTATGTTACGATTAAAGATAGTAGTTTTGTAACGAGAGGGGTCGAATTCCTTGAGTCATTTTGTGTTGATTGATGGAAACAGTGTTGCGAACCGGGCGTTTTATGCGCTCCCTTTGTTGTCCACATCGGCAGGACTGCATACGAACGCAGTGCTGGGCTTTACGACTATGCTGTTAAAAGTGTTGGAAGAAATGAAGCCGACGCATATCATGGTTGCTTTTGACGCGGGAAAAGTCGTGTTTCGCCATAGCGAGTATGCCGAGTACAAAGGGGGACGCAGCAAAACTCCGCCGGAGCTGTCTGAACAGTTTCCACTGATTCGGGAGCTGTTGGATGCCTTCTCAATCAAACGCTTCGAGCTGGAAGGCTATGAGGCGGATGACATTATCGGTACGTTGACGAAGCAGGCAGATGAGCAAGCTTGGAAAACGACTGTCATTACCGGAGACAAAGATATGCTGCAGCTCGTGTCCGAGCATGTATCCGTTGCTTTGACGCGCAAGGGAGTTAGCGAAATCGAGATGTACACTCCGGAAGAAATTCACGAAAAGTACGGCCTTAAGCCGCTGCAAATAATTGATCTGAAAGGCTTGATGGGCGATTCGTCCGACAACATTCCAGGTGTTCCTGGTGTCGGGGAAAAAACAGCGCTGAAGCTGCTGCACGAATACGGTTCTGTTGAGCAAGTACTGGAAAATATCGATAAAGTATCAGGTAAAAAGCTGCAAGAGAACCTGCGTGAGAATGTAGACAAGGCGAACATGAGTAAAGCCTTGGCAACCATTTTGCGTGAAGCGCCTGTGGAGCTGGATGTACAAGAGACTGGCTTTGAAGGCTATGATGGCCTACCTGTCAGCGAGTTCTTTAAAAAGATGGAATTCAAATCGCTCTTGTCCAAGATCAAAGTGGCACAGCCAGAAGGTGGAAGCGGACAAGCAGACGCCAAGCCATTTTCATTTGAGATGATTTCAGAGGAAAACAAAGCGGCGTACGAGTCCAAGCTGACTTCGCCAATGGCTCTTTACATCGAAATGGACGGGGAAAACTATCATCATGCGCCTTTCCTCGGGATTGGACTGGCTACGGAAGATACGGTGATGTTTGTGCCGTGGGACGTAGCCAAGGAATGGAAGGCGCTCTGTGAGTGGCTGGCGGATCCGGCAAAGGAAAAGTGGGTATTTGACGGCAAGCGAGATACGGTTGGACTCGCTTGGCATGATTTTGCGATAAAAGGCATCAGCTTTGATGTGTACCTCGCCTCTTACCTGCTGAATGCGGCTGAGAGCAACCCGACCTTGGATAGTATTGCGGCACAATACGCTCAGACACGGGTATTGTCAGATGAAGAGGTGTACGGCAAGGGTGCCAAGCGTCTTGTTCCAGAAATGGACGTGCTGAGCGAGCATGTGGCACATAAAGCGGCAGCCATCTGGCAGAGCGTTCCAGTATTGCGCGAGCAGCTGGCGGAAAACGAAATGGAAAAGCTGCTCGGCGAATTGGAAGCACCACTGAGTATGGTATTGGCTCTCATGGAAAAGCAAGGCGTGAAGGTAAACAGTGAGCGTCTCGTGCAAATGGGGGAAGACTTGGATAAAAAGCTAGCGGGTCTGACTGATCAGATTTACGAGCTGGCGGGTGGGGCATTCAACATCAACTCGCCGAAGCAATTGGGTGAAATTTTGTTTGACCGCTTGTCTCTGCCTGTATTGAAAAAGACTAAAACCGGGCCTTCTACCAGTGCGGATGTATTGGAGAAGCTCGCCCCGTATCATCCGATCATCGATGCGATCCTGACCTTCCGTCAGCTCGGCAAGCTCCGTTCTACGTATATTGAAGGCTTGACCAAGGAAATCCATACGAAGACGAGCAAGGTGCATACGCTTTACAACCAAGCGACTACGGCGACAGGACGCCTGTCCAGCACAGACCCGAATCTGCAAAATATCCCGATCCGCATGGAAGAAGGACGCAAGATTCGCGAGGCGTTTATCCCATCAGAGGATGGCTGGTACATGCTGGCGGCCGACTATTCCCAGATTGAGCTGCGGATTTTGGCCCATATTTCGCAAGACGAAAACTTGATTGACGCCTTCCAAAAAGGAATGGATATTCATACCCGCACCGCGATGGACGTCTTTGGTGTGAGTGAGGAAGAAGTGACCTCGCTGATGCGCCGTCAGGCCAAAGCGGTCAACTTCGGGATCGTATACGGCATCAGCGACTACGGTCTGTCGCAAAACCTCAATATTACCCGTAAAGAAGCTGGGGACTTCATTGAGCGTTACTTTGATGTCTTCTCCGGTGTGAAGCGCTGGATGGACGAGATCGTTCAGCAGGCGAAGGCGGATGGCCATGTGACGACCTTGTTGAACCGCCGCCGCTACCTGCCTGATATTCGCAGCAGCAACTTTAACCTGCGTTCGTTTGCCGAGCGTACCGCGATGAACACGCCGATCCAGGGGACTGCTGCCGATGTGATCAAGCTGGCGATGATTCGCATGCAGGAAGCGCTCGAGGAGAAAGGTCTCGCTAGCCGCATGCTTTTGCAGGTGCACGATGAGCTTGTATTTGAAGTGCCAGAAAATGAGCTAGAGGTCATGCGCAAGCTGGTACCAGAAGTGATGGAGAGTGCGCTGTCCCTCAACGTGCCACTCAAGGTGGACGTCAGTGACGGACGTACCTGGTACGATGCGAAGTAGGCATGCCTAGAACATAAGGATCGATAGACAGCGAGAGGAGGAGGGCATATGCCAGAATTGCCGGAGGTAGAAACCGTCGTACGGACTTTGCGTGGCTTGGTTATGGGAAAAACGATCGAGAGAGTAAGTGTTCATTTGGCGCGTATTGTACGCCAGCCAGATGACGTGGAAGCTTTCAAATCTCTCTTGGTGGGACAAACCATCCAGGATATCCAACGGCGGGCAAAATTCATTCAGTTTTTCTTAAACGAGGACGTGCTCGTGTCCCATCTGCGAATGGAAGGGCGCTATGGCGTGTATCAGGCGGATGATCCCGTTGAGAAGCATACCCATGTCGTCTTCCATTTTACGGACGGGACGGAGCTGCGTTATCGGGATGTTCGCCAGTTCGGGACGATGGATCTGTTCCCTAAGGGGAAGGAAACAACCGTCGGACCTTTGGCAAAACTGGGGGTAGAACCGCTAGATAAGAGTTTTACCCCTGAAGTTTTGGGGAAATTGTTAAAAGGACGGTCAACAAAAATTAAGCCGCTTCTCCTAAACCAGGAATGTATTGTAGGGCTGGGGAATATTTATGTGGACGAGTCACTCTTTAAAGCAGGCATTCATCCGGAGAAACCAGCAGGAAAGCTGACAGATAAAGATGTTATTCGACTGCACGAAAGCATCGTCTCCACTTTGCAAGAAGCGGTAGAACAAGGTGGTAGCTCCATCAAGTCGTATGTGAACGGACAGGGCGAGATGGGAATGTTCCAGCAATCTCTATTAGTGTATGGACGTAAAGATGAGGCGTGTACGAAGTGCGGAGCCGAAATCATTCGGTTTGTAGTCGGCGGCAGAGGGACGCATATTTGCCCGGACTGCCAAAAGTTATAACAGTTCGACCAAGGGAGGAGGATGGGCATGATACTAGGGTTAACAGGCGGAATTGCCACTGGGAAAAGCACGGTGACTGGTATGCTTCGAGAGCGTGGAATTCCTGTCATTGACGCTGACCAAATCGCCAGAGAGGTCGTAGAACCAGGTAAACTGGCCTATGAAGCGATCGTGCGCCATTTTGGAAGAGAAATCCTATTGGAAGATGGTCAAATTGATCGAAAAAAACTAGGTGAGATCGTGTTTTCGGACGAGTCCGAGCGTCAAAAGCTGAACGCCATCGTCCATCCCGAGGTACGCCGCGTCATGCGGGAAGAGGCCGAATCAGCGGAAGCGAATGGAGCCGAGATCGTCTTTATGGACATTCCTCTGCTGTATGAGAGCAAGCTTACGCATATGGTAGAAAAAATCGTGGTCGTCTATGCGCCCTACGAGATGCAACTGGCGAGAATGCTGGAGCGCGACGAATTGGAAGAAGAACAAGCACGAAAAAGACTGCGGGCACAGTTTCCCATTGATCAGAAGAAGCAGGGCGCAGACTTTTTAATCGATAATTCTGGTTCGCGTGAAGAAACCGAGCGTCAAGTGGAGGCTGTATTAGCTGCGATTCGATCGGAGCGTCAATCATGAGTTTTGGCAAACGTGCAGCATGGATTCTGCTCGTTTTGGCGAGTGTATTTTTGCTGCTAAACACGCCAGTGGTGTGGAAATGGATGTACCCGATCAAATATGAGCAACAGATTGTGACGGCTGCACTGAAATATGAGGTGGACCCTCATTTGGTATTGGCCATCATTCGTTCCGAGAGTGGGTTTGCGACAGATCGCGTTTCGAAAAAAGGTGCGGTCGGGCTCATGCAACTCATGCCGGAAACAGCGCAATGGATTGTCAATGAGGCAGGCTTCCGTCCAAAGGACAGTCAATACTTGTACGATCCTGTCATGAACATCGAGATTGGGACATGGTATCTCGATTTTTTGCTGTCACGCTATGATGGCGATATCGTCAAAGTCATTGCCGCCTACAACGCCGGTCCGGGAAAAGTAAATGGATGGCTCGCGAGTGAGCAATGGAACGGAACTAGAGACACGGTTGAGGACATTCCATATGGGGAGACCCGTCAATATGTCCAGCGAGTGCTCTATTATCATGATCGTTACAAAAATATATACGACTTTCAATTACGTTAAAAATTACGAAAAGCCGCTTCTCTTACGGGTTAGAGAGCGGCTTTTTCTCTTTTTTTGGGTAGGGTAAATCGTCCAAATATTTATTTTTCAGTAAAACACATTGATAATTGTGTCATACTTATTATAATAAAAGTATCAGATAAGCGTAACTCAATTCGAAAGGGGTTTCTATATATGACAATTAAAATCGGTATTAATGGTTTCGGACGTATTGGCCGCATGGTATTCCGCCGCGCTATCCAGGACCCCAACATTGAAATCGTTGCAATCAACGCCAGCTATCCAGCGGAGACGCTTGCACATTTGTTGAAATATGACACGATCCACGGACGCCTGCAAAATAAAGTGGAAGTCCAAGATAACAAGATTATCGTAGATGGAAAAGCAACAGTTGTACTGTCTGACCGTGATCCGCTGAAACTGCCTTGGGGTGACCTCGGAGTAGAGATCGTTGTAGAAGCTACAGGTAAGTTCAACAATCGCGAAGGCGCTGGCAAGCACCTGCAAAGTGGTGCGAAAAAAGTTGTGATTACAGCACCAGCGAAAGAAGAAGACGTGACGATTGTAATGGGTGTAAACGAAGGCACCTACGACCACGCCAATCACCACATTATCTCCAATGCTTCCTGCACAACCAACTGTCTCGCACCTGTGGCAAAAGTGCTCAACGATTCATTCGGTATCGAACAAGGTCTCATGACTACCATTCACTCGTTCACAAACGATCAGGTGAATCTCGACAATCCGCATAAAGACCTGCGTCGTGCACGTGCAGCTAGCGAGTCCATCATTCCAACGACGACAGGAGCTGCTCGTGCAGTAGGGATCGTTTTGCCAGAATTGAATGGCAAGCTGAACGGTTTTTCCTTGCGCGTACCGACTCCAAACGTTTCTGTAGTAGACTTGGTGGTCAACACGAAGAAGCCAGTTACATTGGACGAAGTAAACCGCGTCCTGCGTGAAGCGAGCGAAGGCAGCATGAAAGGCTACCTCGAGTTCTGCGACGAGCCGCTCGTATCCAGCGATTTCAATGGCAATGATCACTCCTCGATCATCGACGGTCTGTCTACGATGGTAATGGGAGACAATCAAGTAAAAGTCATTGCTTGGTACGATAATGAGTGGGGCTACTCCTGCCGTGTCGTAGACTTGGTTCGCCACGTATCCGAGCAGCACAATCAAGCTGCAACAAAAGAAGCTGCTGCTGTTGGTGTAAAATAAGTAGCATATACAAAACCCCTTTGCCGATATTTCGAGCAAAGGGGTTTTTCGTTGCTTCGTATTTACGATGAGGTAGGAGGATCTTCTAATGAGTTCACGTTAAATAGATCATCATCTTCAAAGCCGATAATAAACAGTCGGATGTTCGCTTTGAGATCGAGGTCATAAGGGCTAGGGACGTCGTTTCCTCGGCCGTCTTTTATCACACGTACAGTAGGGCGATGCGAATAATCCGGATCAACCCGACTTACTACCCCAACTTCTCCGGTATTCAAAACGACGCTGCTTCCAATCGGGAAGATAGCAATGTGCTTGATAAAGGCACTTACGAGATGGTGCTCGAATAACGTACCGCCAGACCCAAACAGGTATTCCACAGCATCCTGTGGCATGTACCGCTTGCGCCATGGACGTGGGGAAGTCAATGAATCATAAATATCGCAGAGACCGACGATTTGCGCGAATTCGTGAATTTGCTTGCCGGATAATCCCTGTGGATAGCCACTTCCATTTAGCCGTTCATGGTGCTGCAGGCAGACGTGGGCTGACAAAAGCGAGATGTCATGCTGCTTTCGCAACAAATTAAAGCCAAGCATCGTGTGTTGTTTGGCGATTTCCTTCTCTTCGTCCGTCCAACGCTCTGTTTTTAGCAACAGCTCTTCAGGCAGGCTCACTTTGCCGATATCATGTAGCATGGCCCCTATCCCTAAATTGATGAGCTGTGTGCGATTGTAGCCTAGTGACATGCCGACAGCAGTCGCCAGCACGGCCACATTCACGGAGTGATGGTATAAGGATGGCGAATGAGAAGAGATCGTAGTCAAATGTCCAACCATTTGCTTGTTTTGCATCAGGTCGTCCAAGATAGAACTAAAGGCACGCTGAAAATGAAGGCCCATTTCTTTTAAGGAAATTTTCCGGGCCAGCTTGTTTGAGTTTGTAATTTGTTTGATCGTCTTCTCGATGGCTTCCACAGCTACTTGTCTGGTTTGTGGGCGAATCACTTCTTCCACAACGATGTCATTGGTACGGGGATCATCGATATACACCGAATCAACACCAGTTCGCTCTAATCCGGAAATGAGTCGTTCCGTTAATTGCATACCGGTTCCAAGCAGCACCTTTCCATCTTCTGTGAAGACCGTACGTCCCAATTTCATTCCAGGCTGTAGGTGTTTTAAAGATACTAAACGCATGACTATCCCTCCAACAGTACTATAATTGTACTCCATTCGACTTATGCTTTAAATAGGTACAAGGATTGACTTGACTTCTGACAGGAATATGAGGGACACTGTAGACAAGTATTGTCAGTATTGGAGTTGATTCTGATATGCGTTGTCCATTTTGCGAATATAATGGGACTAGAGTCCTGGATTCACGTCCTTTCAATCATAATAAATCCATTCGTCGCCGCCGTGAGTGCGAAGCCTGCGAGCGCCGTTTTACTACCTTTGAAATGGTAGAAGAAACACCTTTGTTAATTGTGAAAAAGGACGGAACACGCGAGGAATTCAGTCGAGACAAGATATTGCGCGGGTTGGTGCGTGCTTGCGAAAAGCGTCCCGTCCCGTTGGAAGTGCTTGAAAATGTAGTGAACGACATTGAGAAAGAATTGCGCAGCTGCGGGCAAGCAGAGATCCCGAGCAATGATGTTGGGGAGAAGGTCATGGAGCGTTTATACCATGTTGATGAGGTCGCCTATGTGCGCTTCGCCTCTGTATACCGTCAATTCAAAGATATCAATGTATTTATGAAAGAGCTGGAGGAGCTATTGGCTCAAGCGCGAAACAGCTCGTTTCCGAAAGAATAGATAAGCTTTTTCTGCCAGAATGGCAACTTCTTTCTCGCTCTTGCGGCCAATCCGCCAGGGCTTCTTTGGTTTTCCAACTCATTTTTCCGCGAATGAATGGGTTGTCATGCTATAATAAAAGAATCGAATTTTGTCAGGAAGGAAAGATCTGATGCGTCGTTTAGTTTGGAACGAGTTGTTGCCGAAGGATCGTTATCTGGTGCGGATGGCAAGACCGATTGGCTTTGCCGAAATGGGCTTTGTTACGCAGCTATACTTGCCGATCATCGGTGTCGAATCGTACGCTCTCTACCAACTGCTCGTCCATGGCGTGCAGGAGGTGAGCGGAGCCTCTTCGGAGGGGACCCATCGCAGTTTGATGCTGACGACTTCACTTTCTCTGGATCGGCTATTGGATGCGCGTGAACGTTTGGAGGCAATCGGGCTAGTTGAGGTGCGCCGCAGGGAAAATCAGCAGCGTGACTATTATTACGAGTACTTGATCAAACCGCCGCTTAGTCCGGCTGAGTTTTTTGCAGACTATGTACTGTCGTTGATGTTGTTAAACAAAATCGAAAACGTTCGCTATTCGCAACTGCGCCAGTATTATGCAGACACGCTTGGCAGTCAGTTGGATCAAGAATACTCCATTGTGGAAAACGTCACGAAAGACTTCCACGATGTGTTCCAGTCGTTGAAACCATCGGAGCTGGAAGTGAAAAAAGGATCGGAGCGGGATCAATTTTTAACCGAGATGGACACTAGCTTCCCGCAAGCGCCGATGAAATCTGGCTACGAGGCACAGGTCAACCATTCGCTGAGTGTATCGTCCTTGCGCCTGTACTTGCCGGATAATGCCGACTCGGTCAAAGTGTTGGAAGGCAAGAACATGGAGCTGTTGTTCTCGCTGTGCCATTTCTATCAGCTGGACAGCTGGGGGATGGGGCAGGAGCTGCGTGATTGGACGCTGTACAAATCGGATCGTAGTTTGGACGGAGAAGTTTTGCGCAAGCGTTTGGTACAACGTTACACGGAAGACAAGCTGTACCGGACTACGCCTGCAACTGACACGACAGAGGATGGATGGGGACCCGGTCGCTTGCCTGAACCTGGCAGCGAAGCCTTTATTCGTGCTTGTCGCCAGTTATCTCCGGTGACCCTGTTGGAAAAGGTCGTCGGTGGCAGAATTAGCAAGGTGTTTTTGGAACGGGCTGAAACGCTTGTATTTGCGGATGGGATGCAGCCGGATGTCGTCAATGCGCTGCTGCTCCATACGCTAGCCAGCATGCAAATGGAGCTGCCAAAAGCGTACATGGAGACGATTCGTGACAGCTGGAAAGCGAAGCGGATTGCGACAGTGGACGAGGCAGTCAAGCAGATCCTCGAACGTGCGGATCAACGGGCACAAACAGCCGAGAAGGCAAAAACGAGCAAGAAGGAATCGGCTCCGGTCAGACGCAACGGTAGAGCCATCTTGCAGGACAAGCTGCCGGCATCTGTCGAGTGGCAGCTGTCGCAGGAGAAAACCACATCGGACGCTGAAAAGAAACAGTCCATTCAGGATTTTCCAGACTTGCAGAAAAGACTGGAAACCTTGCGAAAACGGAAATAAGGAGTGTGAGGGAACGTGGAGTCTATCAGTGAGTTTATGCAAGAGCTCGCCAAACGAACACCGCGTCAGTTGCTGACACCAGACCAGCAGTTAGATAAAATGTTCCGTTCGTCAGCCTATTTAAAAGCATTTCAACAAGAGCACCCCGCATTGACCAGGGACGATTACCTTCGCTCGCTCTCCAATATCTATACGGCAGTCAAGGAGCAGTATTGGTGTGAGCGTTGTCCGGGTCTTGGCGAATGCCCGAATTTGGTCAAGGGGCATAGCACTCATTTGGAGCTCGCTCACCAGCATATTATCAGCTCGATGACGCCCTGTTCCAAGCAACTGTCGCACGAGGAAGAGATTCGCCGCCGTCGACTGATGCGCAGCTATTACGTTTCCGAAGAGACCTTGAACGCGAGCTTTGAAGGCTTGGTCATTGACTCCGGGAATTTGGCTACCGTAGATGCCGCGATTCAGTTCTGTGAAAAAGTCGGAACAGGCGAGCGGGTAAAAGGGCTTTATTTGCACGGTCCGTTTGGTGTTGGAAAAAGCTACATCATGGGAGCAATCGGTCGCGAGCTCTCGGAGCGCAACGTGGCTTCCTTGCTGGTTTATGTGCCAGACTTTATCCGGGAGATGAAGGACTCTATCTCGGATCAATCGTACGCAGGGAAGCTGGAGCTGCTGAAAGAAGTACCTGTACTGATCCTCGATGATATCGGCGCGGAGAACTTGACGCCATGGGTTCGAGACGAGATTTTGGGGGTTATACTGAATCAGCGGGCAAACAACCATTTGCCTACGCTATTTACTTCAAACTACGCGCTGAATGAACTGCAAGAGCATATGTCTATCTCCAACGGAAATCGGATCGAACAAACAAAAGCGGCTCGCATCATGGAGCGAATCCGCCATTTTGTCGATGTGTATGAAATTTTACGCGAGAACCACCGTTCCTAGCACTTGTGTAAAGAGGCGAGAGAGCTCCCAGTACGTGAGGGCGAGTACTTCTCTCGCCTTATGATATGGTCCAAACAGGACGTGTGACGTCGTTCCTACAGGCGAGGCGGTAATTCCCAGTGAATCAGCCATGATCATGGCACGGGCCAAATGATAGTCGTGGCTGATGATCAGGGCGTCTTGAATATGATGTTCCTCCAAGACCTGCTGACCGTACAGCAGGTTTTCGTATGTGCTGGTAGACTTGCTTTCTAGCAAAATGTCCTCTTCGGGAATTCCTTTGGCCACCAAGTAATTTCTGCTTACAGCAGCTTCCGTGATCGTTTTGCCTTCACCAAGGCCGCCAGTGACCAACAGCTTCGATACATAACCTTCTTTATACAGGATCGCCGCCTGCTCCAGACGCTCGCGCAGACCAGGACTAGGTCCCTCACCCCAGACCGCTGCACCGAGGACAATGCCGACGGTTGCGTGTCGTGCGTTGGCCTTCTCAATCGTCTGTTCGATGCGGTACCAGTTGTAGCCTGACCATAGTAGACCGAGAAGGATGACAAGCTCCAACATGATCCATATCCTGCGCCAGTAAGGACGCTGTGCGTTTATCGTTCGATTTTTCATTCTTCGAAATCTCCCTTGTAGTCTCTCTCTATTTAGACGTTTGAAATAAGGTCTAGTTACAAGGTTTGACATATGCCTGACACGAAAAACTAGTAAATTCTTTCTTGCACTTTGCCGATATAGTAATGGTGGAATGGTTTCGAAGAACAGCAAATTTCATACTTGCGAGGGAGGCTAGCAATGTTCTGGAAAAAAACGATGCTCTTGTTTCTGGCCGTCTTTCTATTAGTGGGGACTGGAAACGCAGGGGTAGGATTGGCTGCCGATGAAATCAGCCGACTCGTTCTGTCCAAGAACGAGGTAACACTGGAAAATGGAGATTCTACTAACCTGACGGCTACCGCTATTTATGTGAGCGGAAAAACGGAAGACGTCACCGTCAAGACAGAATGGACGACACAGGACGCGAATATCGCTACTGTTTATGCCGGACAGATCACAGCCAAATCGGTAGGGAAATCTACCATTACAGCTACTTACATGGGTAAGCCTGTCGTAGTGGGTGTGACTGTAACCAAAAAGGTAAAGGCACTGACAACAGAAGATCAAACGTTGAACGTGAGAATTGGCAGCACGGAAAATGTAAAGCTGACAGCAGTATACAGCGATGGGACAACAGAAGACGTTACCACTAAAGCAGATTGGTCCATCGATAATCCTGCGATTGCGACTGTAGTAAATGGAGCAATCAAAGGTCTAAATTCAGGATCTGGTACAGTGACAGCAAAATTCGGCAGCCAGTCAACAACGATCTCTGTAAACGTCGAGATTGCACACAGATTGGAGCCTAGCAAAAATCTGGTTTCACTCTTGCTGAACGGCGAAGAAAAAATCAAGCTCAAAGCCATTTTCCCGGATGGAAGTGTAACGGAAGACGTCTCCGACAAGGCTGAATGGTCTTCAGACAATACCGCTGTAGCCGATGCGCTCAAAGGTACGATTAAGGCTTATGGCGCGGGTACAGCAACCATTACGGCGAAGTATGGAACAAAAACAGCGACGATCAAAGTCGATGTGGATACAACGCAAAAATTGGAACTCAACAAGCAAAACATTTTCATGAATGTAGGCAAGGAAGAAGACATCGAGCTGAAGGCAACCTATGCCAATAATGGCGGTTCCACAGTAGTGAACGATAAGGCCGAATGGTCCTCGGATCGCGAGGATGTTGCTTACTACAGCAACGGAAAAATCCATGCGGTGAAGTCAGGTGAAGCAGTGATTACTGCGAAATACGGAAACAAATCCGTTCAGGTACGTGTAGATGTAGAAGTCCCCCGTTCCTTGTATATCAATCCTGCTTTCTTGACGATGAAAAGCGGGGATAAGAAAGACGTAATTGTAAACGCGTCCTTTGCAAACGGTACAAGTGAAGATGTCACTTCAAAAGTAGAGTGGTCTTCGGATAATGCAGATGTCGTATTTGCAAATGGCAAGACCGTATCCGCGTACAAGTCTGGAACAGCGAATGTAACGGCTAAATACGGCGGAAAAACAGCGACACTGGTTGTCGATGTAGATGTACCGCAAAACTTGACCGCAGATATCACGACAGTAGCAATCCCCGTGGGTGGCGCGAAGCAAGTAACGGTAAAGGCTGCGTATCCAGGCGGAGGCTCTGCTGAAGATGTCACACAAAAAGTCGTTTGGTCATCGAGTGCACCTAATGTAGCAAGCGTGCGTCAAGGCTTGATCACTGGTGTGTCCACAGGTTCAGCGACCGTGACCGCTACATACGGAACACGCACAGTGAACATTTCCGTATCGGTTGGCGTCATGCAGACATTGACCGTAGACAAGAAAAAGATCGTGCTCGCAAATGGCAAGTCCGAAACGGTTAAGCTGACGGCAGCTTACGCAGATGGAACGAACAAGGATGTAACAGATACAGCGACATGGAGCACAGCTTCTGCTGCTGTAGCAGAAGTAATGAACGGAAAGATCACAGCGACAGGATCAGGTAAAACGACCGTAACAGGTACCTTCGATGGCAAGTCGGTTACGATTGCAGTAGAAGTAGACCAAGCGACGAACCTCTCTGTTGATCCTCGCATGCTGATCTTGAACGTCAATGAATCAAAAGACATCAAGCTGAGCGCAACAAACTCTGCTGGCAATTCGGACAATGTGACCAACGATGCAGAATGGTCCTCGTCCTCGCTGAAAGTAGCAGATGTGGTAAACGGCCGTGTAACAGGTCTCTCAAACGGACGTGCGACGATCACCGCGAAATACGGCGGCAAATCGATCAGCATCCCGGTTGAAGTCGGAATCGTGAGCAAGCTGGAGGCAGACAAGCGCTTTGTTTCTACGAAGTCAAACAGCAACGTACAAGTAACCTTGACAGCTACCTTCTCCGATGGCCGCACCATGGATGTTACCAATCTGGCTGACTGGAAGACGAGCAACTACAAGGTAGCTGACGTAACAAAAGGCCTCGTTTCAGGACGTGCTTACGGCAAAACGACAGTTACAGCTAGGTACAACGACAAGAGCGTGTCCATCCCAGTCGATGTTGATATGTTGAAATACTTGAAGACAGATGTCGTTCAGCTCGTGATGAACAAAGGTGAAACAAAGCAAGTGAGCGCCATCGCGACGTACATGGATGGCTCCGAGCAAAATGTCTCCAAGCCAGCTCTCTGGACCACTACTCGCCTGTTGGTAGCCGATGTGAAAGACGGCGTGATCAAGGCCACAGGGTCGGGTAAAGCGACGATTTATGTGCAATATGGTGGGAAGAAGACACCGATTGTGGTGACGGTGAGATAGTGGAGTGATAGGGAAAAAGAGGAAAGCCAACCGGGTGGATCGGTTGGCTTTTTTTGTTGGGTTTTATCGAGTTTGTAAAACAAAAAAAGTCACTTTATACAAGTGACTTGTGCGTTCTATATTATGGTGGAGCCAAGGGGGATCGAACCCCTGACCTCTTGACTGCCAGTCAAGCACTCTCCCAGCTGAGCTATGGCCCCATTAATGTTTAAATATTAACATATGCTTGATAGATGGTCAATAATAAAATATTTACTAATGAGTATATGGAGTCTACTGACCAATACGGATTCTTTTCAAAAAACAGGAAGTAAAATCGCATGTGGCGAGAGCAATACATATGGCAGTCTAGAAGAGAGTTGCTTGTTTGGGTGGAGTCTCTTCAGATTGAACAAAAACATGCCTATACAAAAGAGTTCATTTCGTGAATATAAATGCGGTTGTACTTAGGTCATTCTCAATAGAGATGTCAGCAGGTGTTTTCCCATTCTAATAAAAATGTGCCATTCGTTGCTTGAACTCATGTGTAAATTTTCTACACTCACGTTTTGCCCCTGAGATTCAACTTAAGAGAATTGCCCAATTCCGATTAACATGCATATACATCTCTGCTTTGGGAGAAATATTCGAAGGTAACTACAAAAAGTGTCAGAGTACACTCCTCTTACTCCACATACATAATCGTTAGTATTAAAGACTTAGTTCCTTAGACTAAAGCCTTTTAAAATCTAGTCACACTTTAGTTGTTTTGTTGTAAATTGAAGGGATTTCCAGAATGATGTCGAAGTGCAAAGATTAAGTGACTAACATTATTGAATAGTTAATCAGCCTGAAAAGAAGCATATGGAGTTGATTAATACTGAAAAAGATACTCATAGAATTATTACCTGCTTCACATGGTGATTGCTTGATCATAACTTTAATTGATAATGATCATAAGAAGCATATTCTTATCGATGGTGGGGTTTTCGAGACCTATCATAATCAACTTAAAGAACGATTAAAAATAATGGCAGATAGGCATGAGGAAATTTCACTCCTAGTAGTAACTCATATTGACCAAGACCATATAGAAGGTGTTATTGAAGTTCTGAAGGATCAGCTTCATTTAGATAAGCAAAAAAGGCTTAGAATTAATGAAGTATGGCATAATAGCTTTAGACATCTTCATTTTTCAAAAGTAGATAACACAGGAGTTATTGAAAAAACGATTTTAAAAGGTATCATTGCTGCTGCAAAAAATAAGCGATGTGTTAACTATAAATGTGAAAACAATGAGATTAGTGCAAGACAGGGGTCTACTTTGGCAGCTTTACTAAAAGCCGGTGGGTACTCTTGGAATTCATCTTTTAATGGTAATGCAATTAATTATGACTATTTGCGAACGGTTAAGTTTGAGGGATTCAAGATAAGATTGCTGTCTCCTGATACTCAAAAGTTAATGAGACTATCAAAGGTTTGGGAAAAAGAACTGAATAAAAAAAAGTTTGGTTTTAAAATAAGTGACGATGTTCTTTTTGAAGATGCTTTTGAATTTTCTATGTTTATGCAAAATGAATCGAACGATTTAAATCAAAATCAACCAATAGCAAAAAATGCAATAAGAATAGAAGAACTAATAAATGAAGATGAAATATTGGACACGTCACCGACAAATGGTTCATCTATTGCATTTATTTTAGAATATGCAGGTAGAAAGTTGCTTTTTCTAGGAGACTCTCATCCAGAAATTGTTGCTGATCATCTTGAAAAATTAAAGGAGGAACATTACGAGTTAAGATTTGATTTAGTAAAGATTTCTCATCACGGTAGTAAGAAGAATACAAATGATCGGTTATTGAGCTTAATAGATTCCTTTCAGTATTTAATTTCAACCGATGGTAAGAAACACAATCATCCAGATTTAGTCACTCTATCAAAGTTACTATGTAGACCCTCTACATATACCAAAAAGGTTATTTTTAATTACTATACGGACAATGCTAAAAGGTTCCAAAATAGTGAGCTAATGGATAAGTATAACTATAGTTTTGAGTTTCCTCGACAGGAAGGTTCCCCGGTAATGATTGAATTACGAGAGGTTGACTAAGATGGTGCATTCGATAAGCAGAATTGAAAGATCAGTTGCAAGATTAGAGTGTGGTCTAGGTAACGATAAGGATCGGGGGACTGCTTTCTTAATTTCACCAGGGAAAGCAATTACAGCTACACATAATATTAGAAACCATATTAAAGAAAATGCCCCAATTCAACTTGAATTTCTAAATTTATCGAGCGATAGCCCACAAGTAATATATGCCAAACCAATTAGTACAGCAATAATAAGTCCAGTTGCAGTGCTTGAATTAACTGAACCTTTTCTAGGATATGACTATCTCACTTTTAGTAATAAAAAAGTAAACCCAGATGATTCATTTGAAATCTTTGGTTACCCGACTGTTAAATGGGATACGGGTCAATGGACTAAAAATAAGATTTCTAGAGTCTTAGAGGAAAATGTATACAAACCTTTTGATTGGGACGTTGATTTGAACCATAGCTCCAAGATAGAAGACTTCTCTGGACTTTCGGGTGCACCCTTAATGGTTGACGGGTTCTTGGTGGGGGTTTTGTTGGCGGAGTCCTTGGAGAATGGAAAAGCAATTTCGTTAGGTGCTATAAGTATCACGAGAATATCACACTTACTAGAAAGTTTAGGAATTTTTATACAAGATTATAGGAATACTATCAATTATGAGTCTGAGGCAGAGTACAGTAATATTAATTGTATAGATAAAATAGAAGCTGCTAGTGTTTTAATCGAGGGTAATTTAAGAAATGACGTAAAAAAGCTCAATGAATATTCAGGGCTTCTTTGTAGCCAGATCAAAGATACCATTGGAAAAAGGTTTCGTTTATCTAGAGATAAAGTCATAAATTCGATTATGGATTCATTTGACGAAGGTGGAATAGTATTCATTTCTGGTGATCCCATGGTAGGAAAGACCGTGGCTTTAAAGCAAGTGAGAGAACGGTTATGTCAAAAAGAGCATTTGGTATGGGTGTTTTCAGTGGTAAGATTTACAGAAAATGGAATAGATTCATTTCTAGGTAATATACAGATTCAACATAATTTCCAAACTTTACTTAAAGCAACAAAATCGAAAAAAAGTAAATTCATATTAATCGATGGACTTGAGCATGCAGTTAGTAACGGAAGGAAGAACACAGTAATCGATTTAATAAAGCTTGTCCAAGATTTCAATACAAGTGTCAAAGAGAATGAAGGAAAGGCTGAAGACTGCTGGAATCTGATTTTTACCTGCAGAAAGCAGGATGTGGACTATTTTATGTCCATTATTCAAAAACTTCATGTCTTAGATCTAGATAAAATTGTTAAGCATGAAATTCCAATTCTAACTGAGGAGGAGATTCACCAAATTCTGTTTGAGTTTCCCAGGCTACAGCCGCTGCGAGATAAGAGCAAAATCCATGATATTATCTGGAGACCTGCTGTCGTAGATATAATGACTTTATCCGACATGAATTTTAACCGGCCAACGTATGAAATTACAGAAACATGGGTTCGTTTATGGTTCTGGGAGGAAATTGTTCGTAAGGAACGGTATATACATTTAAGAGAGCAAGTGTTATTACAGGTTGTTCAAGCAAGGCTTACTAAGAAAGCTATTGCCCTAGGAGATATGGATACGGAAATACTTCATAATCTCATTGAGGATCGAATCCTTATTATTCAGGATCATACCATTGCATTTTCTCATGACGTGTTAGAAGAATGGACTATTGTATCCTATATGGAACGGAATCGTAATATTCTTATTACAGTGTTAATGAATTTGGTAGAAGAACGTATTGGCATTAGACCTTTAACATTGTATTGTTGCCAACTCCTGGATGTAAGTGGGAAATCTGATGAATGGATTCAAATATTAGAAGAAGTAAAACAAATGGGGAACATGCAGGTAGCTTGGCAGCATGCGGTATTGTCAGCACCACTATTAACGACTCAATTAGTGAATATCTTAAAGGATCTAATCCTTAGAAATCGCATCGATGTGCTCGCACAGATCCTGGCAATATTAAAATTAAATCAGAGCTTTTATCACTTACGCATTAAGGTTATTAAGGTCTTGATTGAACATCAAAATTATCTAACCCAAGAAGCTCTTTACGAATTTTCATTTATAGCCAAGGATTGGATGAAGGAGACAGTAGGATTATCTCTATATAGAGTAGAACTATGTCAATTATTTGCCCCAATTCTTCTAAATAGAGACGATGGAATGACTGATGATGGGGGATATGATGAGAAGTTTCTATGTAATGTAGCGCAAATCATTCTATGGTCAGCTGATGTTTCCCCCTCATGGATACGTTCCCTGCTAAAGGCAGAAATTCCTGAATTTCTAAAGAATTATATCCATAATATTATTTTTAAAGAATCATGGACATGTTTATGTCTCCATATGGCTGATGAAGCTGTTGAAATCATAGGGAATTTAATGATTCCTAGAACTTATTGTCCCGATGTTGATTCATGGGGGATTCGAACATTCGGAGAGGCAACCCCAAGTTACCTTGTAGGACCGTTCTTAGGTTTCTTGAGAATGAATTTCGTCAATGGATTGACACTCATTCTCCGTATAGTGAATCATGCTACAGAAGAATGGATACAACAGCAATCGCTCCAAAATAAAATACCAATTCCTCAAGAATTCACTTTTCAAGGGATTACAAAAGAGCTCTGGGGGGATGAAGATGTTTATTTGTGGTACAGGTACTCTTATGGAAACAGTAAAATTGTAACCAGTTGCCTCATGGCATTAGAACAATATTTATATGAGGCAATCGCTAAATGTCAAGAAGTTAAGGCTCTACTATACCTAGTACTTGAGAAAACTAACTCATTAGCCACATTAGCTGTTGGCGCTTCGGTTGCTTTTGATTTATACGAAACTTCCGTACCCTCCTTAGATGCAATGTACCCACTATATAAATCTTCTTCTTTTTGGCATCTTGAATATCACCGATTTATTAAAGGTGCAGAAATGAGGAAAAGGATAGAAATTGGCGTATTTTGTAATGATCTTGAGAAAAATCAACATTATCCAGTCTTGCTTGAAATTCATGACCGATTTAGCTTATGCGCCCCGATTCATGCGACCTATCTTGTACAAGAAAATCGGGACTTTACTCTCAAACTCCTTGTGGAGAGTCTTCCAGAACGTATACCATACTTTTGGGAAGGGGAAGAGTATAGGAACGATATAAGAGAAGTGCGGTTTCGAAACAGTATGTTCTTTGTAGATTTAATAAAGCCAGCTGAAGAGCGTCAGTCAAACAACGAGGCTAAAAGCTTTGATATACAATTAGACAGATTTTGGGGATGGACGATCAACTTCTTTAAATATAACCAAATTAATGAGGCATTTACCTTAGAGAGCGGGCTGGAGTTTGCATATAAGATTGAAAAGATGGATAAGATCGATTACGTCCCTTTTGGTATATTCTTTTTGGAAAATGAAGTGAAGATAGCCGATTCACTTGCTATGTTCGCGGCAGCATTAATTCTATATAGGTGGGAATGGGTAAAGAATCACGAATTGCAAAAGTGGTGCTCAAAGCAAATTATCATTGCAAGTAAAAGACCTGATGATATGGAGCGATGGAAAAACATTAAAAACTTGACTAATATAAAGGATCATGGGTATAAGCTTGCTTCTGCAGTATCATTGCCAATACTAGTCCTCATTAATCCGGGTAAGGAAGAGTCTGTTTCTTGCTTAAAGGAGCTCATCAAGCACCCTAATATTCAGATTCGAGAAAATGTTTTTCGTGCAATGGGATGTTTGTGGAGGCGAAATCCTTATCTGATTTGGCAGTGTATAGATTTAGCTTTATCAAAAGCAATAGAAATCAAACCTCTTAGGTATCCTTGGAAAACACTCAATAACTGGTTACATACTCGAAATGCATATAGCAAACTGTATAAATCTAAAATTTCTAAATGTTATGTGACTCCAGGTTATTTGTATCCAATCGTGTTTGGACTTCCTTCATACAAGGATATTCCGCATATAGCGGATCTGAACGATCTTGACAATTTTCTGAAGGAATGCTTTCTTTATAGGCTATCAAATAGTCCAGAAGGTGAATCCAATTTTTACTTGTCAGAGAGTCAAAATTGGACAATACAATTGTTTCACAAAATAGCAGAATTCTTTATTGGACAACCTAATCTGACAAATTCAATATTATATAGTACCTGGTTCTATTATGGCATCGGATATCCTCAATTAATTAAAAGTGTCATGGATAGAATGGTGAGTGTAGCGCTTGAAATGGATGAAAGGGAATTGACCGCCATGTATTTCAGAAATTGGCTACCTTTATGCGATAAACTTTTTGACATACAGGATATAGACACTGATATTTATAATCTTATGATTCTCATAAGACCAGCTGTACCACCTAATGTACTTAATCAACGAAAGGAGCCGAACTTAACTGCGATCATTCATTGGAACCAACAGACATCACTTAGTAACTTTATCAATAGATGGAGTCAAGTTGTAGGAGGAAAAGTTTCTTGTTATCAGGGGATGCTTACTTTTTTAGAAACACTGGGCAGATATGCACCTTCACAAGATAAAGTGGGGTGGTTGTATCATTGTGTGCATAATCATAAACAAATACTTGAGATTGATACTTTGGCAGAGCAAACTTCAAAATTACTACTAGATTATTGGGAAAATGATCGTGAAGGTATAATTAACTACGAGGATACATTTATGAAGTTCATATTTATCCTCGATCTACTAATGGAAAGAGAAGATCAAATTTCGATACAGATTCACGCTGAATTGATAGAAGTAAACCCATATCAAAATAAAGCTATCCCAATTATTTAATTTTACAGCATGAGGAAAAGAGAAGAAATAAGAGCAAAGTAAGGAACTTTCAGAAATTGTGAGCTTGAAAGTCAGATGTTGTGGAACCTCTCAGATGGTGAAGACACTAAGACAACTTGGGAAGCATCAGCAATTTCATCAAGATTGGAGAAATTTAAAATTTATGAAGTAAACAAAGAGCAGCTGAGGCGCGGTTGCAACTAGGGTAGCATCTGTTGTTGCTGGTGTAGCAGCCGCACCAGTAACTGCCGGTGTTTCTACTGTTGTCGGAATCGCGTTATCTTTAGGAGATGCAGTAATAAGTTATAAATCAGGACTATAAGGATGTGATAATGATTTCATTAATCCTCCTTTAAATAGTACTGAATGTCATCGCATTCTTTAATGTAAGAAAGTACAGCAAACATAAGCTCGTTATTGTCCCAGTCATAATATTGTTAGGCATGCTCGTTGGTTTACTGAATCACTTAGTTACTCTTAACTAGTTATCAAACTTAACAATGTCAAGATATGATCATTTTAAACCTGCCTGTACAAAGTGAACTGCACCCCAAGTATTAGACACATCTAACAGTTGGAGGTGCAGTTTTTTGTCTAAGTTTACTGCAAAAGATAAATTATCAGCAGTTCTTTGCTATTTGTTGTATCTTTTAGTATAGGAAATCTCCAGTTCGACGGAGGTTTTAGAACGCTTATAGCATTGAGCAGCTACGCTTGGAACTCGAATACCCCGCCTCTCTAAAAACGGAGCGAAAAGATACTATCTCTCCGCTCCGTCCCTCATCCTTCTCCCAAAAACTCACAAATTCATCAACCCCCGAAACGCTTTCATCCTCCCCCTACTAACAGGAATATCCGTCTGACTATCATCATTCATCTTAATCAAATACGTATGATTAAACCACGGAATAATCTCTTTAATATGCTTCACATTCAAAATATAGTTCCGATGACTTCGAAAGAAAGAGCGGGACCGATTCAAAATCTCCTCCAGCTCATTTAAGGACAAATCACACTTGTCGATACTCTCTTTTGTCGCCACATATAAATCTTTCTCCCGCACAAACGCAAAGTAAATCTGCCCTACTGGGATCGGAATGATCTTGTTGCTCTTCCGGATGCATACATGCTCTTCCATCAGGGGAACTGTCGCGATGCGGTCATTCATGGCCGCTCGCTTCCTCAGTGTCCGCACTTTTTGGATCACATCATCCAATTTCGATTCCATGATCGGTTTGGTCAAATAGCCCACAGCCAGCGTGGAAAAAGCCTCCAGAGCGTGTTCGTGATAGGCAGTCGAAAAAACGATCAATGGGGGATTGGACATCTGATTCAATGTTTTGGCAAATTCAAGACCATTCATCCCGGGCATCTGAATATCGAGCATAAGCAAATCAGGCTCGGAATTGATCATATGAGGCAATGCTTCCAGTGGATTGGTATAGATTGCGTCCACCTGGATATCAATATATTTTTTCAGCAAATATTCCAATTCGGAACAAATGGCTGGCTCGTCATCAATAATGATCGTTTTCAGGAGCATCTGGATGCACTTCCTTTTCAAATGCGGATAACGGAGCGACAAAGGATACAACTGTTCCCAAACCGGGCTTGCTTTGAATCGTGAGGCCGTATTTTTTACCATAAATGGATTGCAGCCGTGAATGGACATTGATAAGGCCGATGCCTTTTGATTGGCTGTTCCAGATTTCGGCTAAACGCTCTTCACTGATTCCAACTCCATTGTCTTCAATGCTGATTTTCACTTCATGGTCGTACGGTTCCACTCGAATCGTGAGCAGACAGTCGCTAACTTTTGGGGAAAGTCCATGGTGAATGGCATTTTCTACGATTGGCTGCAAAGTCAAGACAGGCATTTTGCACTCCAGCAGGGTTTCGTCGATCTCCATGTTCACCTTTAAACGGTTGCTAAATCTAACCTTCTCGATTTCCAAATACGACTTGATTCCGTCCAGTTCTTCCTGCAAGCTGTGATGATTTCCCTTGCTTTTCAAATTGCGCCTGAAGATGTCGCTTAAATGACCGATTAAGTTTCTCGCTTGATCAGGGTCTGTTCGACAGTAAGACATTATCGTCCCCAAGGTGTTGAACAGAAAATGCGGGTTGATTTGTGCTTGCAGGGCGCTCACTTCAGCCTGCTTTCGCATTTTCGCTTGATGCTCGATCTCCGCCAGTTCAATTTGGACTGACAGCAGCTTGGCTAGGCCGTCCACTAGCTTCTCGTTGGTCTGGGACGTCTTGGAGGAAGAGGTTTTATAGTAGAATTGCAACGTCCCGATTTTCTGGTTTTGATGATACAACGATGCGGCGCTGATCGATTTTAGGCGAGGTGGATGCGGAAGAGCAAAATCTTTGTCGCACCATATCCCTGTAGGGTGGTTCAAAACAGCCTCCGCTACTTGTGCACACAGCGTCTCTTTCTGCAAATGATTCTCCAGTTCATAGCCTTTTGCGCTGAGCAGCTTTTCGCGGTCGGTAATGGCGACTGCATCCACTCTGGCCATTTCACGGATCAGTTCAGCAGTTTTTTTCGCAGAATATTCATTTAGCCCCGTCCGCAGATGAGGCAACGTCTGGCTTGCAATCGACAAGGCAAGGTTTGCCCCCAGTGCGCCGGACTGGTCTTGCATCATTTTGAGATTTTGGAAAACGCGCGTGAAGAGCAGCAGACCTGCAATGGTCATAATTGTGGTCGGGATCGCGATTTTTACTTCCAGCTCGAGTGCCGCTGAAAAAGGCTTGGCCATGAGCAGCACCAACACTTTTTGAATGAGCTCGGCTGTAACGCCAATCAGTACGATATGCTGCCATTTCAGACGCAACATATTCATTTTCGTACTGACGATCCCGGCCAAGTAGCCGTTCATTACGGTCGAGATGGCACAGGCGAATGCGGTAAATCCACCGATGGAATAGCGATGAATACCTCCTATTAGGCCGGCCAAAAAACCGACGACAGGCCCCCCGATCAACCCGCCAGCGACGGCACCGACAATGCGCGTATTGGCGAGTGCGTCATTGACCCGTAAGCCATTCTCCGTTCCGATAACCGACAGGAACCCAAACAGCGTAGAGAGGATCACGATCCGCATCCAGTTGTTTTTCCCGTACATGATGTTCCGAAAGTAATCGAGTTGGCCGATGATAAGGGCGATGACTGCAATTACAGAGATATTTTCAAGCAGTCCCAGAAGCATAGTGATTGTCATAACAGCCGCCTCCCTATGGAAAAGGGTAGCCCGAACTGGTCGAAAAATCAATGTAACTCAACTGGGTTTTTCGGCAGCTCGGATGCCGTTTTTGCACATCTGGAAGTATTCAATAGATTCTAGCAAAACAAACAACTTAGAATAAAAGCAGTTCTTCGAGAATCCATCCGGGTAAATATGTAAACCCTTTCAAAGCATCGTTTCATTTTGAAAGCGGTTCAACGATCCCAATTGCGAATGGATTCGGGTCAAACATAAGGAGGGGGCAAAACAATGAAGCCATCGAGTGATCGTGAAAATACGCGGCGAATCACAAGCAACATCTTTAAAGGTTCACTGGGGAACCTGATTGAATGGTACGACTGGTATGTCTATGCAGCTTTTGCGGTTTACTTCTCTTCTCAGTTTTTTCCAAAGGGCGACGCTACCAGCCAGTTATTGAATACTGCCGCTGTTTTTGCTATCGGATTTTTAATGAGACCGATCGGGAGCTTGCTCCTGGGTCGATATGCTGACCGTCATGGGCGCCGTGCTGCGTTGACGCTGTCTGTTACCATCATGGCGGGTGGTTCTCTGGTGATTGCCGTAACACCAAACTATGAAACAATCGGCGTGTTTGCGCCTATTATTCTCGTTCTTGCCCGCTTGCTTCAAGGTCTTTCGCTTGGCGGGGAATACGGAACATCTGCCACGTACTTGTCCGAGATGGCTTCGAGTGGTCGCCGAGGGTTCTATTCTAGCTTCCAGTACGTCACACTGATCAGTGGTCAGCTGTTGGCATTGGGTGTGCAAATTATTTTGCAGCAAATACTCCCAGAAGAAGCCATGATGGCATGGGGCTGGCGAATTCCGTTCATCATCGGAGCATTTGGCGCAGTAGCCGTATTGTGGTTGCGTCGCAGCATGGACGAATCGGAGCAGTATACCAAAATGGAGTCGAAAAACAAGGAGAAGGCGGGTACACTTCGAGAGCTGATGAAGCATCCGAAGGCGGTGTTGGCAGTCGTCGGCCTTACACTCGGGGGAACCATTGCCTTTAACACCTACACGACCTATTTGCAAAAATTCATGGTGATTACGGTAGGACTGCCGAAAGAAGTAGTCAGCTGGATTAACTTTACCGCATTGCTCGTATTCGTTGTCTTGCAGCCGCTTGCTGGTATGCTGTCCGACCGAATTGGACGGCGCCCGTTGTTGATTGGTTTCGGTATTCTTGGAACATTGTGGACCGTACCGATGTTTATGCTTCTGGAACAAACGACTAGCCCATATGTTGCTTTCCTGCTGATGCTATCTGGTCTTATCATTGTTACTGGTTATACGTCCATCAATGCGATCGTGAAAGCCGAGATGTTTCCTACCGCTATTCGGGCTCTGGGTGTAGGATTTCCATACGGGGTGACCGTTGCGATCTTTGGAGGAACAGCGGAGTTCATTGCGCTATGGTTCAAAAGCATCGGGAACGAGTCTCTCTTCTATTACTATGTAGCAGCTTGTATTGCCATAAGCCTCCTCGTATACTGGCGCATGGGTGAGTCGTCGAAAAACTCCCAGATCGAAGCTGAGCTAAACACTGAAAAGGATAAGCATGCTTCTAATCAATAGGAGTGGACGGACATTTTGAAAGCGGTTCGATCCCGTTATGTCCACCTAACTATAAAAACCACGATCCAATGGGTCGTGGTTTTGTATTTGGTAGAGTATGAAAAAACGCCCAAGAGAACACATGTCTCCTGAGCGATTTTTCTCTTTTTAACCCTGACCTACAATCTTCTTCAAACGTCCCACCAGCGGGACAACAATAACCGCTGCTACAACCACCTGCAAAACGTTCCCCGGAATGGAGCCAAACGGCTGAATCCAGTTCCCGTAAAGAATAACCTCAACAAAGTAGTAGCCCACGATCTTAATCACCAATGCAGCGACAACTGCGAGTGCGTACACAAATACCCGATTGCCAGGCCCCTTTTCGGCGATGAGGCCAGCTACATAGCCCATTGCACCCACGATAACGAAGGTAAACGGTGCCCATGCTGTCCAACCGGAGATAAGGTCAAAGAGGCCCATACCAAAAGCTCCAGCGATAGCTCCTGTTTTTCTGCCATACACAAAGGCTGCAATTAAAAGAGGCACGTTACCGAGATGAATGAGGCCACCGTTACCCATGATCGGGAGTCGTAAATTGATAAACATGGTGGCTGCGAGCGTAAAAGCGATGAAGAGTGCGTTAATAACTAAGGTTTTCGTCTTTGTTGCTTTTCTTGGTGAAAAAGTAGAATCCATATGATAGCCTCTTTCTTATTATTTTTACTATTATCATACTCACAATCAGCTACATAATAAATACACTTTGCACGATTTATTTGCATAGGTAAATCATTCCAATGAATAGATAAGTAAGCGAATAGGAAAGACTCAAGCTGTAATAGGCTTGAGTTTTTGTTTTGTCGCTCTGGTTCGTTTTTTTCACCGTACGCTTAGGCAAGCCTCTCCCCAAGCTGTTTCATTTTCTCCAGCCACTTCTTGCGCTTTTCCTCCGCCGAGGCATTCACCCCACTAATCTCCGTAACCTTCACGGGCTTAATCCCACAAAACTTCAAAATGTTGCGTTTCATCACAAGATGACCGGCTTGCCAGTAGATCAATCGGTTGTACCAAGATGGGGTATCCATTGTCACAATTACATGGGCGGTTTTGCCTGTTAACAGCTTATCCCAGAGTGACGAACCCTCCCGATATTTATAGGCGAATCCGGATAAAAGGACGCGATCGAAAAACCCCTTCAAAATAGCGGGCATCGTGCCCCACCAGGTCGGATAGACAATGACCAAATGATCCGCCCAACGGATGAGGTCCTGTGCTTCTTTTAGGTCATCCTCCAGCTCTGTTCTTTTCCGATATCCATACTTCAAATTTGGGTCGAAAGCGATTTGGCTCAAATCAATGGTGCGAATTTGTGCTGCTTTGCCTGCGGCTCCTTGCATATAGGCGTGCGCCAACGCAGAGCAATAGCTCTCGGGATCTGGATGTCCGATGATAACGAGAATGTTCATTTTCATATCCCCCTGTAGAGTCGATTCCATAACCGACAGATCGTGGTAAACTGAACTGTATTCAGCATATCGTGTGGAATGGAACAGATGAATGATCGAAGGCGCATAAATGTTGTGGATTCACGCAAAGGAGGTTCCGTACTTGGAAAATGCGCATGGGTTTGCGATTTCGATGGTGTATCCGGTTATGAAAACAATTACTCACAAGAAGCTTGATTTTGAGCGTTTTTGTGATCATATTTCTTTCGACAGTAGCTTGCTAAAGGATGTAGAGGCGCGGATTGATGAAGCAGAGCTCGAGCGCTTGATGAAAGAAGCTGCCATTTACACGCAGGATGATCATTTCGGACTGCATCAAGGACAGTTAACCGATATTGCCGATCTGGGCATCCTTGGCTATGTCATGATGCATTCGGAAAAAATCGTCGATGCATGGAAGGCTTATCAGCGATATCACGTGATCCTTTGCAGCGGGTACGAGCTGGATTGGGAAGAGCGGGGGCAGAATGTTTTCCTGCGGTTTCATAGACAAAGCCCTGGGAGCGTGTCTCGACATTGCATGGAAGATATGATCAGCTCCTTGTACCACTTGATCGTCCGTATGAGTCATCAGACCATTCCGTTACAGTCCATACATTTCACACACGACGCTACGGATGATATCGCTCCGTATTTAAAATTGTTCGGGATGGAGCCTCACTTTGGTGAAGAAGAAAATGGGCTCTTGGTAGGCAAAGAAGTTTTGCAATACCCGATCCTGTATTCAGATGTCCGGCTGCGGAAAGCTTTCGAACCAATCGCGGAAGAAATTAGAGAGAGGCTGATAAGGGGGCGGGAATTTTCGGACCGCGTGTTTCAATGGATGATGGGATGTATGCCTGCGGCTTTTCCGACCTTACAGCAGACTGCGGCTGCTTTTCATATGAGTACGAGATCTCTGCAAGCGAAACTAAAGGCAGAGGACACTTCCTATCATGAATTGTCCACGAATGTCCGCAAAGAAATGGCGATGGGGTATTTACAGCAAGCGGAGCATTCCATTGGAGAGATTGCATACCTGCTGCATTTTTCAGATCCAAGCGCCTTTCAAAATGCTTTCAAGAAATGGACGGGGCTGACACCGGGGCAATATCGGATCAGTCGCCAAGCACTTGCCATGTAACGGCAAGATCGAACACGCTGCGTAAGCGTGTTTTTTTGTGTTGTCGAACCTATTAAGTTTGACAAACTGGAAAATCATGGTGTACACTTTTTTTATTCTGACCGTACAGTATAAATAAACGAGGTAAAATCATGCCCAAATTAGGAATGGAACCAAAGCGCCGAGCAGATGTCATCAATGCGACCCTCACTTGTATTAGCAATCATGGGATTGATGGCATGACGCTGGATAAGGTGGCGGAGTATGCGGACTGCTCAAAGGGTGTCGTCACATATTACTTTAAGAATAAGGATAATTTGACGAGTGAAGCCTTTCAGGCATTCTTGGCCTATTATGGCTTGAAAATCGAAGCTGACATTGAGAACACCATGACCGCCCAGGAAATGATGGACGTCACGCTTGCGCACATCTTGCCGCCATACGTGAATGACAAGGAAAAACGGATCAATGTTTCGCAGCTGGATGGCATCGCTGAGATGTACATCCCGCATGAAGATCAAGCAAGACTCTTTGTCCAATTCTTCTCCAAAGCCGCATTGGACCCCAAGCTGCAAGAAGTGGTTGCGAAGAGTTATATGAGAGATTTGCAGGGCATCACCAAGATTTTTGAATACGGCAAACAAACTGGGCTTATGTCTGTAGAGGATTCACAAAACGCTGCCTACGGACTCATGGCGATGGTTGTTGGCTTGAGCTTCTTTCGAGTGGCGAGCGTTTCGCCAGCAACCGGTGAAGACAACCGATATATTTGTGAGGATTATGTGAGGCAGATGACGACTAAAAGATGAGGAGGATACACATGAATATTACAAAGGTAGAAGCTGGCGGGAAAAATATTGCCATTGTGAGTGGTAGCGAGGTACTTATAGGGGATGTGCAGTCCGCATTGGATCTGATTGCAACGGTACATTATCAAGCAGACAGTGAGCGTATTGTTCTCAACAAATCGTTGCTTAACGAAAGCTTTTTCGATTTGAAAACACGCCTTGCTGGGGAAATCCTTCAGAAGTTCATCAATTATCGGGTGAAAGTGGCAATTGTAGGAGATTTTTCGGTGTACACAAGTAAAAGTCTAAAAGACTTCATCTATGAATCGAACAACGGAAACGACATCTTTTTCTTGCCGACCGAAAAGCAGGCGATTGAGAAGTTAAGCCAGGTGAAATAGAGATGGAGCGGTCGTACACCATGGTGAGCATCCCAGCAGGGCATATCGAATTACGGGATGATCGGATCAAGGAGACATGGACAACCGAGGTGAACGCTTTTTTACTCGCACCGGTTCCTGTTACGAATGCGTTATATTTCTCGGTTGTACAAAAAGTAGCTGGACCGAGTGACCACCCAGAGGCTCCCGTCGTGAATGTCTCGTGGAACGATGCGATTTCGTTTTGCAATCTGCTTTCTCAGCAAACAGGTCTCACGGAATGCTACTCGATAAGTGAAGATGGTGAGCGTGTTAGTTGGAACGAGGAAGCGGATGGCTATCGTCTGCCGACAGAGGCGGAATGGCAGTACGCTTGCAAAGCAGGGACGGGCGGTTATCGGTACGGCGAGCTGGATGAGATCGCATGGTACGAAGGGAATGCTGAGGGTACAGCACATACGGTAGGACAAAAGCTGCCGAATGCGTGGGGGCTCTATGACATGCTGGGAAATGTTTGGGAGTGGTGCTGGGACCTTTACGATGTAAACGTGTATGGCTCCTACCGAATTTTTCGCGGTGGCAGCTGGGCAGAAGAGTCCAGAGGCTGTGGGGCGACGTGCCGCAGACGCAGTCACCCCACGTTTCGAATTGATGATCTCGGCTTTCGTCTTGCCAGGGGGGGTTGCAAAATCCAAAAAAATCCTTTATATTGATTTTAGTTAGATAATCTAATTAAATTCAAGGTGGATTATGAGCAGAAAAAACAAGTGTGAGCATACATCCGATCAATTGCCGAAACTTGGTATTCAGCCATATTTGCATCTGATGGAAACAACTGCTCTGCAAAATACGGATCGCAAATTGGCTCAGTTGGGATTATTGATGCTATGGCTGGGGGATAACGCCATAGACGTCATTGATTTGAATTTGGAGAAATTCGGCATAACGGAGTGTAAATGGGACGTATTGCTGTTGCTTACGTTACATAAAGACAGAGAACTTATCACCCCTTCTTCGCTTGCAGACAGGCTGGGGATTCGGCGTGCTTCTGTTACAGCTTTGCTGGACTGGCTGGAAAAAAGGCACTGGATCATCAGGGAGCAAAGCACGCTGGATGGTCGGAAGATTCATGTCAAAATAACGCAAGAAGGCAGAGAATTGGTAACCAGCGTACTGCCAGTTTTTTGGTCTGCTTGCTCCTCCATTATGAGCGAATTAGAAGAGGAAGAACGGATGCTGTTGGAAAAAATCTTGATGAAGTTGAATAACAGCATGGAAGAGAAACTGGGGGTGGGAAGATAAGATCATATTTTTTTGTGAATATAATTAGATAATCTAACTAGAATGTGTGTAACTATTTGAAAAAGAGGTGTGCGATGTCACAGCGAAATTACTCACTCATGACGGCAATTCTCTGCTGGTCTGGAATCGTCGTCATGTCGAGCTTATACGTTACGATTCCCCTTATGACCCTGTTTGCCGATCTTTTCAGTATTACGTTGACACAGGCTGCAGCAGTAGGCAGCGCATTTTCGGTTGGGTTTGCCATAGGGTGCCTGATTTACGGACCGTTGTCCGAAAAGTATGGCCGCAAGAACGTTATTGTGATCGGGATGATTGCCCTGGCTCTCTTTTCTTTGTTGCTTGGTAGTGCAAATGATTTCGTATGGATCATTGTACTCAGGGGCTTGCAAGGTGCTGCCGCTGCTACGTTCTCGCCTGTTGCACTCGCCTATGCTGTGGAAATGTTCCCTGCGGCAAAGCGGGTAACGGCAATCGGATTTATCAGCACGGGATTTTTGGCGGCAGGAATCATTGGTCAAGTGCTCAGCACCATAATGAGTCAACAATACAGTTGGCACGCCGTATTCTATATGCTTGCTGCTATCTATTTTGTAACGCTGTTTGTGGTGATGAGGTGGCTGCCAAAAGAAGAGAGTCCCCTTGCTACCGTTAATATTTGGGAGCCGATTAAGCGAATTCCCTCCTTGTTCAAACAAAAAAATATTGTCTTGAGCTACATAATCGCTCTTGTATTGCTTATGTCTTTTGTTAATATGTATACAGTCTTGAGCAGTTATTTGGCGGGATCTGATTTTGGGCTTAGCAACAAGGAGATGCTGCTTGTTCGAACGATTGGTGTAGTGGGTATGCTCATTTCTCCGCTGGCGGGCGGGCTGGCAAAACGGTTTGGCTTACGTACCGTGCTCCGCTTCGGATTAGGTTTGGCAGTGGTCAGTATGGCTTCCCTCGGTATGATATCTAACTTGGCTCTTTTGATTGGTACGAGTGTGCTTTTCGTTGCTGGAATTGCGTTATCCGTTCCTTCCGTGATCTCGCTTGTTGGACAGCTAGGGGGCAAATCGCGGGGAATTGCGGTTTCTGTTTATACGTTTATCCTGTTTTCGGGAACAAGTCTTGGGCCGATATTGTCCATCCGATTAATGAATGTTGGAAGCTATGAACTTACTTTTGTCCTGCTTGCAATCGTACTAGGAATTGGTCTGTTGGCTGCATGCCTGATTCGCAGTGATTCTGCAGTTGAAAGTAGTAGCACAAAACCTCCTTCGCCACTAGCTTAGTGGTTGAGGAGGTTTTGTTGTTAGAAACGATGGCTGCTATTGATTATTTTGTTGATTCAGCAAGCGTTCTCGCCGCTTATGCACGGCAATGAAAGCGGCAAACACGAGCAACAGACATCCTGTGAACAGAAACCCTTCCTCGATGGAGAAGGGCAGCCAACCTAAAAGACCTGAGCCGACGACCACACCGAGAGAGAAAAAGGCGTATAAGTAACCGTGTGCTTTCCCCCGCAATTCTTGTGGCGTCGATTGAATGAGCATCGTATTGACAGAAGGAAACAAGAGAGCAAAGCCGATCCCATATAGTCCTAAAATGCAGTACAGTGCCAATGTCGTGTTGGATTGACCAATAAGCAGCTGACTCACGCCCATGAAGCCAATTCCGATGGACATCGTTTTGGAAGGAGCTACACGATCAAAAATCCGGTTTGTCGGAAGCACAAAAAGCAAGACGGCAATGATCCCAAAAGTGCTCATTAATGTACCGCTTATTTTCGAATCGTATCCAAGCGATTGCACATGCAAGGGCAAAAGATAAGCGATCACCCCTTGTGAAAACATGAGCAAAAAGGCACCGCCGTAAGCCTTGATTATCCCAGCATTGAAGATCAAGGCTGAGGTCGGAACGTCCTTCTTAAGCTTCTCTTTCTTGCAAGCCTGAGTGGATTTCAGAAAAATGACGGACAGGATGGTTAGGAAAAAGCCCATAACAGCTACACATGTAAAGACAAAAGGCACGGAGGTTTTGCTTGCCATAATGCCGCTGAATGCAGGTCCGATAATCGCTGCGAGTCCCACAAAGGTACCGGTGAAGGCAACCTTTCGTCCTTGCTGCTCTTGTGTCGTGTTATTCGCAGAAAAAGTAAAAGCAGCAGGAACGATCAAACCGGCGACAAATCCGTGAATGATTCGCACGATAATCAACAGAAACGGCTGATCGACGATATGATACAGCAGCAAGGCACAGCTCGATAAAACCAAGCCGATCAACAGTGGTTTGGATGGACCAACCTTATCTGTCAGTATGCCTGAGATAATATTGCCAAAGGTATTGGCTAGCGAATACAGACCGATGACAAACCCTATAACAAATGAGCTGGCACCTACGGAAGCAGCAAATGTACTCATGACCGGCAGTTGCGAGAACAAATCAAAGAACGAGAAAAAAACGATGGCGTATACGAGCAGGGCATTGTTAAACGGCTTCAGAGGATACACATCCTGTGCCGTTTTCAGTCTGCGATCCAGAAAGAAGTTCCCAAACGGTACAAAAGCGGCGAGTATTGCAGCAAGAGACCAGAGCAGGCTCCATCTCACGCGAATGGCTGCATAGAGTATCGCCAGAGCATACAAGCAAAATATCCCGCCGTGAATACTCCCTATGATGGTTACCGCTTTGTCTAAGCCCCACACGTATTTCAAGGGCATCGCGATGCCCATCAATACTAATAAAGAAAGGCCATCGAGTAGGCCTGTAAGACGTAAAAAGTAAATTGGATGTACCCGCACTTGTGACTCTCCTCATTTTTTATGAAGTAATGCCTCTATCCTATCATTTTTTTTGAGGAAGAAAGTGAACAAATTCGGGTCATTCCTGTGTCGATATCATGAGGGCGGTCGCCCAATCACGACTCTATCGACGGGTCTTCTGTTTAAGAGTGACATTTTATGGGTGATTGTTTACAATTTACATAAGTTTTTGAAGGAATTTCAAATCGATCATAAAAGTTTGGTTCCAAAGTTCGTCCAAACAAATAGGATTGGCGAGGTGTCCCGATGAAAAGTCAAAATCCCGAATCGAGTAAAATCGTTGGTCAAACGGCAGCGACAGGCTTCCAGGTAGGTGTACGCAGGACGATGCCCATTACCCCAGAACAGGCTTGGGCGTTTTTAACCTCGTCCGAAGGGGCGAAGTTATGGCTTGGAGATGTAGCGAACCTTACCTTTAGCGAGGGGGAGACCTTTACTTCCAGCGATGGGATATCGGGTCAATTTCGTGTTGTGAAGCCGTTCCGGCAGTTTCGTTTAAAGTGGTCGATGAAGGACTGGGAAAAGCCGTCCACATTGCAAATCCGGCTGATATCCGACAAGCCTGATCGAACGACCATTAGTTTTCATCAAGAGAACTTGGATCATATGAATACAAGGGAGCAAATGAAGCTTCATTGGGAAGAAGTTCTGAATGAAATCAGGCAAAATGTCTCCATGATGGAGAGGGAATAAGCTAATAAACTGCACCACCCGTTTCTATGTTTCATAATGGGGTGCAGTTTTTTTGTGATCTTCCATGTTGAAAATGCAAACATATTTTCCTGTTACTGGTATAATCAAGAGGAATATATAAAATCAGGGTGAGATGATGAAATGTTTTCTTTTCATAAAATCAGCAACAATGTTAGCAATCATGGGCTGTTATTTTTCCGGCGTACCAACGATGAATGAAAAAACAGGTATCGTGACAACTGCATTTGCAGCGGAACCCGCTTCTTATCTTACAAAGGAACAGGCTATCTCACTCATGAAAAAGATACCTATCGATATGAAGGGTTACGTTGTGGAAGATATTTATTTTAACGAGACCGTCGCTTTTGGTCAAAACGGAGCGGTTTGGACGAGTTATTGGGTCAAAGATAAAGACGGGACTGAAAGCTTATTCATAGATGTAGACGCAACAACAGGCAAGTTGGTCCAGTTTACAAAAGCTACAGTTGATAAGCCAAAAGAAACGGCTGTGAACATCATTTCAGAAAAAGATGCTTTGAAAAAGGCAGAAGCATTCGTAAATTCAGTTGCCCCTGAAGTGCAAGGGCATATTTCCAAGGCAGACGAATATCAGGTTGACGATTCCCTTCCTCCGCGGGTAATGGATCATGTTTTTCATTTTGTTCGCGTAGAAAATGACATTCCATTCTTGGAGAACTATCTTCAGGTAATCGTCGATTCTCAAGGTGAAATCGGTTCTTACAGTCGCCAATGGTACAATGGAGAGCTGCCATCTCCTGTTCCAGCCATATCAGCGGAGGAGGCAAATAGACGGTGGGACGAGTCGGTGAAGCCAGCCCTTCATTATGTATATACAGGAGAGCAGATCGGAAAATATGGATTGCCCCATAGAAAAATGATTTTGGCATATGCTTACGATGAAAAAGCATCGGTCTTTATCGATGCGATGACAAATCAACCCATGACGATTTTGGGGGAGAGTATTCAGCAGTCGCGAATCCCACTAGGAACATCAACAAGAGCGTTGGGCAAGGAACGCAAAAGGCTGATAGATGATGAAAAGAGAGAGAAAGCCGACGAGATTGCACGTACGATGTTCCAAGCCATACCTGATCGTCAAACAAAGGTTGGGGGCAGTACTGGGATATCATGGAATGGATTTGGGGAGGTTAGCTCCAGCAGTGCAAAGTCTTACTATTATGCTCGTCCAGCCCAAGGAAAAGAAAAGGCAATGAAGTTCCAGTTAGGGATGGATGATTACGGAGAGGTTACGATTTTTTCGGTGGAGGAAGAACATTCTGAAATAGAGGATCGAATCTATCCCAATCCCATTCCTTACGAAAAAGCAGAAGCAGCTGCAATCGATTTTATGAGGAAGCTCTTTCCTGATCGACAAGGAGAGCTGTATGTGATCCATCTTCCCCCAACAGAAGAGAGCAAAAAATGGCTGTTTGAGAGAAATGGCGGCTACTGTATTACTTTTGGTTGGTTAAAGCACGGAATACCTGTCCAAAGCCTCGAAACGGAGGTAATCGTAGATCCTGTAAATGGAGAGGTAAAGGGGATACACACCCTTCCAGCCTATCAACCACTCGAGATGATTCAGGTACAAAAACCTAGAATCGATGAACAAACAGCAAAGCAGGTAGAAAAGGAAAACAAGGAGCTTCGACTCACCTATTTCATGCCATATCCAGAATGGCGACAGGGAACCTATCTGGTTAGTCGTGAGCCAAAGCTGGTTTACAGAATGGTAGGAGACGATGGTGTGGTTGATGCGGATTCTGGAGAATGGGTGAGCTATACGGCTTACAAGCAATCAAAAATTCCAGAGGATATTGCTGCGCACCCTCACTATTTGGCGCTTCTGTACGCTGTGAAAGACGGTTATTTTCCTGTCACAAAAAGCAAGCTTGATCCTGATCAGCCTGTCACCCGTGGAGAGTTTCTACGCATTGTGCTCAAAGCCCAGGAGTCCTACGACTTCTTTCCAGACTATTATGAAGTAGCGGGGGAGGAGCAGTTTTTTACGGATATCGATAAAGGTCATCCCCTCTATGAAACCGTGAAAGATGCGATAGAAAGAGGTTTAATACAAGCTAGCGCAGGTAATAAGCAATTCGATCCAGATCGCAATCTCACAATCGCGGAAGCAAAAGACATGATTTCCAGGTTGCTACAGAGGAGCGGAGAAAAGAACGGAGCTTTATCAGTTGCCGGGCAGCCTACTAAGATTTTGACAAAGGCTGATGTAGCTCGTTTATTGATGGAATTGAAATTCTATGCGAGAAGCACAGAGCAAGAGTAGGGATGGAGTTGGGTTCCCACTTTTTACGCGTTTGCTCCGAACCCAAGCATTTTTTTTGCTTTTTGTTCATTTCCACTCACTCTGGAAATTGAAGTAAAATAGATGAGTAATCCTATGATTTGCACAAACCAACAGAAGAGGTGTGACGATGGTAGAAGAGTTGTCGAATTACCTAAAAGAATGTGACATAAAAGTGGTTGCTGCGGAGGATTTCACGGTACCTGCTACAAAGGAAGATAAGGACAGCATTTTGGTTCTGCCAAGCTATAATATACTAGAGATGATAGAAGAAGCAGTGGACGAAGAGGGGTCACTCTCTGATTATGTACATAAACAGCTAGAGGAGGTTCACGGCTTATCTGTGGAGGATGTCTTTCGGCGAATTGTGAAATCTCGCCTTTTGTATACAGACATTGAATCCGAGTTGAAAAGTTTGGAAGGAAAGAACTTTGAAGGCATCTATCAGGCATATTCCCTGATATGGGAAGGTAACGAGCTGATCAATGAACAACTCAGTGAAACAGATAAGGAGTCCTTCCTCATAAGTGAGAAATGGGTGCAGGATCGATTACAAGATGACGCCCTGATTGTCCTGGAATTGCCGAAAGCATCCGGCTATGAAGCACCGTTGTGGGTCCCAATGGGCGGCTATAATGAATGCCCACTGCCCGTTTACCAGTCCGTTATCGTAAAGCACTGGCAGGAGGCTTATGGGATTAAGATTCTCGCTGTGACAGAGGATACGTGGATTTTTCAAGCCGGTTCAAGACCGCAGACCTACGAGGAGGCAATTAAGCTGGCAAAAGAGCATTTCATCTTTTGTCAGTATGTCTTGGATGAGTTTCCTTCATTAGGGCATTACGCGGATTATTTAATGAAACAGGATGTATGGCATTTTTGGTGGGATTAACCCGCCATATTCCTGAAATATCTCCCGTGTTCTGACAATAAACATAACAAGATACCAAAGAACACTGGGGGAAGGAATGAGCAAATCATGCCTCAAGGAATACATGATGTGGAGCTGAACCAGCCCATCGGGGCGGTATGGCAGTTTGTGAGTATAGTGGAGAATTGGGTTCCACTGGTACCTGGCTACATCAGTCACGAGGTAATCAATGAACGTCGTGTCGCTTGGACGTTTACAGGCGATATCGGCATCATGAAGAAGACCATCAGCCTGCAAGTGGATATCACCGAATGGACGCCTCCGACCGAGGTGAGGTTTACCTTGACCGGGATTAGTGGGAATTTTACCGGTCATGGCTACTTCAAAGCGAAGGCATTGGGTGAGGCACGGACGAAAATGACGGGATGTCTGGATATCACCGCACACGGTGTGAAGGGTCCTATGATTAATTCGATTTTAAAATCCAATCTGCCCAAGACAACGAGAGAGCTCGTGGAGGCTATTGGAAAACGTATAACGAAATAGCATCCTTGCCACCAAAACGAAACGAAACACGCCAGCGCGGCGTGTTTTTTTGTGTCATGCACGATTGGGAGATAATAAAGGCATTCACCTCTGATCGAGAAAGGAGATTCCTCCATGAAAGAAACCAAAGTCACGTATGCGTCCATCGATGAATATATTTCGACGTTTGCTCCCGAGGTTCAGGAGATTTTGCAAACGCTCAGGGGAGTAATAAAGGGGGAGGCGCCGGATGCGATGGAAAAGATCAGCTACCAGATGCCTACCTTTGCGCTCCATGGAAATCTGGTGCATTTTGCTGCTTTCAAAAATCATATCGGTTTTTATCCATCCCCAGGTGGCATAGAGGAATTCAAAGAGGAAGTGAAGGAATATCACAAGTCGAAAGGGACATTGCAGTTTCCGATCAATCAGCCCTTACCTTATGATCTGATTAGGAAAATCGTCCAATACCGTGTAGCGAGCAACTTGAAAAAAGCAGAGAGTAAATCAAAAAGTCGGCGGAGTTGACGCTTAGAGACAGCGGTACATATAATTTCTTTATGACGATTCCAATTGTAACCACCAAACTGTATATGCCCCCGCCACGGTTGAAGACCGTTACCCGTCATCAACTAATCGAGCAGTTAAACGAGGGCCTAAACCGTAAACTGACGGTCATTTCAGCACCAGCAGGCTCCGGGAAAACAACACTTGTCAGTGAATGGCTTGCTAGCGGTGATCGACCCTTCGCTTGGATTTCCATGGATGAAGGCGATAATGACCCTGCGCGTTTTTTTACATACCTCTTCACAGCGCTGCAAAATATTGGCCCGAATATTGGATCGGGCATATATCCTTTGTTCCATTCTCCTCAACCTCTACCAATCGAATTAATGATCTCGACTCTGCTTCATGAAATAATCGCAATACCCAACCCTTTTGTTCTTGTCCTCGATGATTACCACGTTTTGAAAACGGGGCCGCTTGATGATGCTATCTCATTCCTGCTTGAACGCATGCCCCGGCAGATGCATCTGGTAATTGCTACCCGTGAGGAACCACGACTGCCTATTGCTCGCCTACGAGTACGGAACCAATTGAATGAAGTCCGCGCATCCGATTTGCGCTTCACCTATTCGGAAGCAGCTGAATTTCTGGAGAAAGTGATGGGGTTGGAGTTATTACCAGAAAACATCGCCCTGCTCGAAGCCCGCACAGAAGGCTGGATTGCCGGTCTACAGTTAGCTGCTCTTTCCATCAAAGAACAAATAGATGTCACAACCTTCCTTTCAACTTTTTCGGGCAGTCATCATTTTATTCTCGACTATCTGGTAGACGAAGTGCTTACCAAGCAATCTGCAAGCACTCAAGCATTCTTGCTGCATACATCCATCCTCGACCGATTATCTGGTCCTCTTTGTGACGCCGTTTTTAGTCAAAGTGAAATGTGCTCAGGTTCAGGCCAGGAAACGTTAGAATTCCTCGAACGCGCCAATTTGTTTATCGTCCCGTTGGACAGCGAACGGCGTTGGTACCGCTATCACCACCTTTTTGCTGATTTGCTGAGGCAGAGGCTCCGGCAGCGTTTTTCATCGACAATAGGAGAGTGCGAGCGAATTCTCGCAGAATTACACACCCGTGCTAGCATTTGGTATGAAGACAATGGATTTGAAATGGAAGCTTTTCACCATGCAGTAGTAGCCAATGATCTATCGAGAGCAGCACGACTGGTGGAGGGAGAGAGGATGCCGCTGCTCTTTCGTGGAGGAGTAGTTCCTGTGCTGAACTGGCTGGAGTCGTTACCACGCGAGGAGCTGGATGTAAGGCCAGCGCTGTGGGTGATGTACGCCTCAGCATTGCTGATGACTGGACAAATAACTGGTGTTGAGCCGAAATTGCTAGCCGCTGAAAAAGCAATGCAAGGTATGGGCCAAGATGCAGGGGCTAGAGATACTCTTGGGCATATCGCTGCTATACGTGCCACTTTGGCTGTGAGCATGCACCAAGCAGAGGAAATCATGGCTGAGGCCAAGCGAGCCTTAGCGTACCTGCACCCCGACAACTTGCCTGTCCGCACAGCCACTACGTGGTCGCTGGGGTATGCTTATCACCTTCAAGGGAATCGTATCGCAGCCAGCATGGCTTATCAGGAGGCATTATCGATCAGTAAGAAGATTGGTCATGTTGTGATCACCATGATGGCTACGCTTGGACTAGCGAAGCTACAGGAGGCAGATAATCAGCTCCATATGGCGGCTGAGACTTATCAGCATGTACAAAAATTGGCGGGTTCTCCACCGTTACCAGCTGCTTGTGAAGCGCATCTGGGTTTGGCCCGGATTTTTTATGAATGGAACGACCTGCATACAGCGGAGCTTCATGGTCAACAGTCCATTCAGTTAGCAAGTCAGCTGGAACAAACGGATAGAGTCGTAGCAGCGCAGGTGTTTCTCGCACGACTGAAGCTAGTACAGGGAGACGTTAGCGGAGCGGCTACCATGCTTGCAAATGCTGAGTATGTGGCTCGCAAGCAAGGCTTTGTCATGCAGATGCCTCCTATTGCCGAAGTACAAGTCCTTATTTTGCTTCAGCAGGACAACCTGACAGCGGCAGCCCGATTGGCACTGAGGCACGACCTTCCCATAGTCCAAGCCCGTGTTTATCTGGCACAGGGAGATACGTCCGCAGCACTTGCGGTGCTCGAGCCATTACTCGTGCAGGCGGAAGCAAAACAGTTAGAGGATGAACGACTCAAGATCATGCTTTTGCTAGCCGTTGTTCAGCATGCGCATGGTGATCAAGCAAAAGCTGCGCAAATAATGAAAGACGCATTGGTGATAGCGGAGCCGGGTGGCTTCATTCGCACTTTTGTCGACGAAGGTAGCCAGATGAAAAGAATATTGCGTGATGCGACAGTCCATAGAACGATGCCACGCTATATAGAAAAACTGCTTGCAGAATTCGAGTCCCACCATGCTGATTCCCTGATCGAGCCGCTTAGTGAGCGAGAGCTTGAAATTTTGCAGCTCATCGAAAAAGGATTATCGAATCGTGACATTGCCCAGCAGCTGTTCCTCGCACTCAGCACGGTGAAAGGGCATAACCGGAATATCTTTGACAAGCTGCAGGTACAGCGGCGTACGGAAGCAGTCGCACGGGCTCGCCAGTTGGGCTTGTTGTAAATTTCCAAAAACAATACTTAAGTATCTGTATACCAATACCGTGCTCCCGCTATACTCATGGCAAAGTGGATAGGGGAGATGCCAATGAGAGCCGTGATATGCACAAAATACGGATCGCCAGATGTTTTGGAGCTAAGAGAAGTAGAAAAGCCTATGCCTAGGGACAATGAAATTCTGATAAAAATTCATGCCACAACGGTTACTTCTGGAGACTGTAGAATACGCGCCTTCAAAAGTCCGTTTTTGCTCTGGATTCCCATGCGCCTCGTGCTCGGCCTTACCAAACCGAGAAATCCGATTCTTGGTGTGGAGCTATCTGGAGAAGTCGAAGCGATCGGCAAACATGTAAAACGATTTAAAATAGGCGACCACGTCTATGCATTAAGCGGGATGCGATGCGGTGCGCACGCGGAGTACATCTGTCTGCAAGAAAACGCAATCGTGGGCTTAAAGCCGACAAATGTAACACATGAAGAAGCCGCCGCGATTCCTTTTGGGGGAACGACTGCCTTGCATTTTTTTCGAAAAGGAAAGCTGCAAAAGGGACAAAAAGTGCTGATCTACGGAGCTTCTGGGTCGGTAGGGACCGCCGCGGTACAGCTTGCCAAGTATTTGGGGGCTGAGGTGACAGCGGTATGTAGCTCCGCCAATTTCGATTTGGTGAAATCGTTGGGGGCCGATACCGTCATCGATTACACGAAAGAGGATTTTACGAAAAAAGAAGAGCGGTATGACGTTATATTTGATGCGGTTGGGAAAGCAACGAAGTCCCATTGTGTAAAAGCATTGGTGCCCAACGGGATATTCCTGACAGTGGATGGGCTAGGGATTGCGAAGGTGCGGACGGAGGATTTGGTTTTCCTTAAAGAGTTGATGGAGGCAGGACAGATAAAAGCGGTTATTGATAGACGTTATTCGCTGGAACAAGTACCGGAGGCTCATCGATATGTGGAGACAGGGCGGAAGAAGGGGAATGTAGTGATTAGGGTGGAACATGATGAAATGGTGCTAAAATGACATACAAAAGGGGCCGCTCTTTGCCGAAAAAATCGGCAAGTGAGACTGCCCCATTTCACTCTTACTCATTCCGCCAAGCCAACGCCAGCGTCCCCATCCCAGCATGCGCCCCAATCGTAGAACTGATCGGTCCAACCAACACCTCGACATCGGCGTACTTGCTCTGAATTTTCTCTTTCAGTTCCAGCGCTTTGTCCAAGACGTTGCCATGTAAAATCTGCACGTGCTTCACGGAGTAGTTCTGTTTGGCGTTCTCCAACTGTTCCAGCATGCGCTTGACCGCTTTTCCTTCGGTACGAACTTTTTCATATACTTCAAACAGCCCATCTTTCATTTGGAAAATCGGCTTGATCTGAAGCAGATTGCCGATGAAATATTGCAAACCGGTCATTCGGCCGCCCTTGTAAAACTGGTCGAGACTGCCGACCAGGATATAGTTCTCGAAAGATTTGTATTCTTCGCGCAAGGAAGCGGCAATCTCTTGGTAGCCTTTTCCTGCCTTGGCTTGTTCGATTCCGTTTAAGATAATCGAGGTAATCGGGTACGACATCAGCTTGGAATCTACCGACTCGACAGGGAAGTCTACCATCTTGGCTGCTGTTGCGCTTGTATTGTAGGTCCCACTCAGGTCAGAGGAGAGGTGGACAGCAATCGCGCATTCATACTCTTCCTTTAATCGTTCGTAGAGAGACACAAATTTTCCTAAGCAAGGCTGCGACGTTTTGGGAGCATGATTGGCCTGCATAATTTTTTGATAAAGCTGTTCAGGAGCTAAATCAATGCCGTCTTCATATGTGCCATCTTCAAAGATAATTTCCAGTGGAACGACGTAGATGTCATGCTCTTCCATGACGTGTTCAGGTATGAGCGCGGTACTGTCTGTAACCCAGGCAATTTTTTTCTTCAAGGAAACATGTCCTCCCCCCATTTAGTAGAAACCTTGCTATCTCTTTACTCTCGAAAGCTTTGGGTCATGGTTGTCCGAACCTGACGATGTATAAGTAAACTCGCATATATGTATCATAATACGGAAACTGTCGTTTTTTGTCGTAAATAGAAGAAGTTTTCTTGAACAAATGAAAAATCCCATGTTTCTTCGAGAGGAAGAGACATGGGATTTAGGATTTGTATCGTCTACTCAACTAACGGCTTGATTTTGGGAAACACCTTCAATGCTGTCTTGTAAAACACATCCTCGTGATATTCCGCTGGGATCAGGTCCTGTACAAACTGGATATACGACTTCACTGGTGCTAACGGCCAGTCTGTTCCGAACAAAAACTTGTCGTAATGATCACAATACGTGATCGCGTGGCGCAGATGGGAGAAGAAGAGAGGAGATTCCGCGAGTCGCTTGCAATTGGCTGCGTCACCGACCATTAAGCCGGAGAGATCTGCAAACATATTGCGGTTTTTATAAACGACTTCTGCCCCATCGAGTACCCACGGATCGCCAAAATGGGCCATCATGAAATTGACGTCTCGATGCTTCACCGCCACCTCGTCCAGTGTGAGCGGGTGGGAGTATTTTAAGAGCCCACGCTCTGAGTACGTATCGCCGGTGTGAAAGACGACAGGCACCTGGTATTTGGCAGCAAGTGCATAGACGGGATCGTAGACGCTATCATAGGCGTAGAAGGGATAGTAGCCCAAATAGATTTTCAACCCGACCACATTGGGCTTTTGCAAATCAGCTTCCAAGCGTGCCACTGCTGCTTCATCCAGCTTGAACGGATTGATTCCCAGACAGTAGACGAACTGTGGCGGCAACTCGTCTGTCAGGTCTAGTCCCATGGGAGTGAGAGCTTCCATATCGGGAAATCCGTCTGGTTGAGTCTCTGTCAAGCCCATGCCTATCCCAAGAACCACGCCATTTTCGGCATATTCTTGCAAGAGACCAGCGACAGAGTAATCGACAAACGATTTTTCAGCTGCCGTCCGCTTGAATTCCTCGATATGGGATAAATGCATATGCGCATCAATGATTTTCATTGTGAAGCCCTCCCTTATTTGGCAAAGCGAATCGCCCGTAAGTCAGATAAGGCATTGGATGGGAGCGTGTTGTCGGCAAACAGGAAAAAGACAGGCGGAGTAAAGGTCGTGCTGTTGTTTGGCAAATTCAGTTCGCGTATGACAGAAGCTACGGCCACTTCTTTGTTTGCGTATACTTGGAGGTCCGCAGTTTCGAGGTCAGTAACGATATGCATCTGATCCTTGCTGTTAGCTCGCCCTAGGACATAATCAGAGACTTCAAGGACATCCAATTCACCTTGTGCCAGCGTGTAGTTGAGCTCCTCGCCATTTGTACCGACCGTTTTCAGCCATACCGCCTCGTCCTCGGTTCCTGTCTGCAAAAAGATGTCAGTGGCCAATTCTTTGCCAGCAAAGTACGTTCCGGTATTCTGCTCGATCTCTACGGTATGACAGAGGACAGGTACTCCTGGCAGCAGCAAGTAATACTGGTGGCAAGTCAACCCGCGATACTTCTCCTGCTTTTTCACATGGTAGCTCACCTTGATTCCCTGCCACGCATTTTGCTTGTTGTCGATTAGCTCAACAAAGGAAGCGGTACGCTCTTCCTTAACCAATGAAAACGCACTTAACTCCTCCATATAGTTGCCGATTCCGCCTGTCCATGGATTCCACCAAGATTTCGGCTTCCGCTCAGGGAAGGCGCTGTCCAGCCACTCCTGCCCATTGCTTGTGAGCGAGTAGAGTGTGGAGGCAAAATCTGGAGCGGCTTTGATCCGCAATCGTCCATTGTCGGCGATATAGACCTGCTGTCCCTCTTCCACTGTTTGCTCCTGGATGACCTTGCCTTGACCGATTGGGAAAATGGCGCTCTGCAAATGAGACACATGCGTAGCAAAACGTCCCTCTACTTGCACGAGGTCATATGGTTTTTCCGGCGTCTTGAAGGAGAAGCCAGATTCCGTCTCTTCCTCATCTTCTGTAAAGCTCTGCGTTTGTCCGGAGGCTGACTCACTCAGAAGAGATGCCATCAGTTCTCCTTCCAAGTACTGCTGCTTGTACTCTTTCACCTGTACATCCAGGTCCGTGCTTGTGACAAACGGATTCTGCCCATTGGCACTCAACTCCAGGTGAGAGGTCAAGATCAGGTCTGCTGGCATAGATTCCTTACGGGCAAAGGCGCGGAATTCTTTCCAGTCGGCATAGCCCCCATGCGAGAAGTGGATCGGGCCGAACGATTTTTTTTCATGTGGGGCAAGCATGCCGAGATTGGTTTCCAGTGTGACGTACCAGCCTTGAATGTCAAAACGGTATTCAGGAGGCCAGCACATTCCCCATGGGGCTGTTTCATCTTGTGTAAACAGCCAGTTTTCACTGACTAACTCAGCATCCCAATAATCCATATCGCTACCATAGGAGGATGGTGTTTCAACATAACGGCCTTGGTACGGCACAATGGGGCGAAGAAAACTGTGATGAAAGCCTTGGTTAAGCCAAAGCTCAGCAGCCAGCTTGTCAGCCGAGTGGTTTTCTATCTCCAATCCGTGTTCTACGGTGCCATCTCCGAACAGGAGTGTTTTGCTAACCAACGCTATTTGCGGGTAGGCACTGGAGTGATACGTCGCATGGATTCCGATCGCTCCCTTTTCAGCGATAAATGCAACTTTCTCGGCACGTTTCTTCGAGAACTCGCTGGAAAACGGTTTGCCGAGCTTGGGATAGTAGAGAGTGGTTGGGTCCCCACCTGTCCCGGCGACAACGGTCATCTCATTATCTTCTTTGTTCAAGTAGAGCGAATGGCGGCCATGGTGAACTTGCCAAGCCTGTTCCGTTTCTCCCGACACCATCGCACCTAGCCCGGTAAAGGCAGCTCCGATTTTTTTGACAAAAGAAACCGCTCTGCCATCTGCGAGCTTTGTCTCCACCTGTACGTTGGCTTCGTAAAAGCCGTGTTCATACAGGTCAACGTTAAGTGGAAGCGAAATGCGCTCTTTGCCGGACAGTTTCAGTATGTGAAGGTGCTCTTGTAAGCTGAAAAATGAGCAAGCGGGCAGCTTGAATGAAAACTCCGCTTCTTCCGCAAAGTTGTTTTCCACGTCCAAATAAAACAGTTTTGTCTGTCCCGGATAGGAGAGGCCAGGTACATGCAAGGAAAGGGTAGCAGGAAACTTGGGAAGGATTCCTACCTCAAACAGCGCTGTCTTGCCGTTGATCAGCAGGTGGGTGCAGACACGCGGATGCGTGCGCCAGATGCTTTGCTCTTCTGTGATTGGATCGACAAAAAAGGTTGCAGACAGCGTAGTTTCCCCTGTCACAGCCAGCTCGTGCTGATAATCAAAGCGGATTGTGTCGCTCGGTTGCCCGTTTAACGAAATCTGTAACGGCTTGCCTGATTTGTTGATGATCCGGTAGTGAATCTGATACTCCCGTCCAAAGACCAGCTCCAGCTTTTCCACTTCGGCGGACACGAGATAATCTTCCGTCTCGATGAGGCGCATGCCTCGACCGCGCCGCTCAAACTCTACGCGCAAGCGCTGTTCTCCTTTTGCCCAGGAGTAGGTGAAGTAATCAAAGCCGTTTTCCTTGCGTCCATCCGGCTCTACGACGATCACCCGCGTGGAGTCCTGATACCAGTCAAGCTCTTCAAAATAATGGGCGATTGCTTCGGTACGGAGCACAGAAGGAATCATATTCATCAGATGGGTGGCGTCGTCCCGGTCTTCCCAGAAAAAGCCGAACTTCTTATACAACGGAACAGCCTTCGTGTTTCCTGCCCACGTATACAGATCAAGTCTCGGCCAGCCGAGCTCAATCGTTTTTTTCAGTGCACATGAGAGTAGCATCCGGCCGACCTTTTTTCCGTGATAGTCGGGACGTACATTGAGCAACGGGATGTAGAGGGCGCCGGTATCTTCCCGATATTCGGCCAGGCTGCAATAACCAACGACGGTTTCACCTTCCATTGCGAGATAGACAGTGATAGCGTCAGAGGCTGCCTCTTCTTGTCTGATTTGTTCGGCTGTCGTAATCGAATTTCCGCCTCCCCAGCTTTCTCGGCTGGCATTCCACATATCTGCGACCGCTGCGGCTAGCTCAGGGCGGTAGGTGACAATTGAGATTGATGCTTCCATGCTTGTTAACACCTCGATTACATTGTTAAATGATGTATCTTATAAGAGTTGTACGTATGATCGACAAAATTGTTGCTAGTTTTCGGAAAAAGAATCTGAATATGGGATAATAAGAGTAAGCAGGAAGGAGATCGCTATGAAACGGAAACTTATTATTGGTGATATCCATGGATATTTTCATGTACTTAAGCAGCTACTGCAAAAAGTAAATTATAGGCCTATACAGGACCAAGTTATTTTTATTGGAGATTATATAAGTCGAGGACCTGAATCCCTAAAAGTTGTTTCAGAGATAAAAAGAATGGTGGAGGAAGAAGATGCAATTGCGTTAATGGGGAATCATGAATATTCTTTGATTGAATTTTTAGACTCTCGGAATCCTTCCTTTGATTTATTTTTTCTACATCAAATGGGTGGTATGAACGCAATAGATAGTTTTCTTCAAGGTGTGGATGATTCAGTTTTTAACGATATAGAGCTTGTTAAAAGAACACTCAAAGTAGAGCGTAAAGAAGAAATGGATTTTATCAATCATTTGCCTTATTACTTTGAAGATGAAGGGCATATTTTTGTACACGCAGGAGTTTCTCCAAGGAATTGGCGAGAAACAACACCTTCTGATTTTGTCTGGATAGGTGAGGATTTTATCGAAAGTCCAACAGGCATTGATAAAGTTGTGGTATTTGGACACACCCCAACTTCTAGAATAAAATCGAATCCAGAACCCAATCAAATTTGGTATTCAACAGAAGGTGATAAAATAGGAATAGATGGCGGGTGTGGCTATTCTGGCGGACAACTAAATGCGTTGGAAATCAATACAGAAGGATACAGGAACTACTTTGTCAAATGTTAAAATACACAGCCCCTACCCTCGTTAAAAGGTGGGGGCTGTTTGACGCTTGCCAACGAAACGACCATTTCCTTACTTTACAATTCCCTTCAAGAAGTCAAGGAGCAGCGGATAGAAATGGGGTTTGAAGTGAACGCCGTTGTCTGCGTATTGGATTTTGTTGGCGGTGAATAAGGGTGACAAGTCCACGTAATCGACTTTGACTTCATCGGCCAACTGTTCGAGCGCTTGGTTGAAGTCCGTAATGTTCGCATACTGCGGCACTTGCTTCAGGGTTTCCTCGGCGACTGGCGGGATGGACAGAATGTGGAGCTTGGCGTTCGGCAGCTTGTTTCGGATGCTGTCGATCAGCTGGCGATAGCGCTCGATGAATTCCTGCTTGTCCGACAATGTAATGTCATTGCTGCCCAACAAAATGAATACATGCTCCGGTGTCCGGCTGGCGAGTTTCTCGACATTCATGAGGGCGAGAGAGAGCGTCGCGCCGCTCGGGGCGATGACATTCGCCGAATCCACTTTGTTCAGATAGGACAACGCCCCCAAGATGGAATCCCCCAGGAAAACACTGTGCTTGAACGCTGCTTTGTAGGCTTCGTTCGTATCGATGAGCGCCGGACCGCGCGACTGATTGGCCAGATCGGTCCGCTCCTTCAAATAGCCCAGTAGGATTGGGTAGAATGCGTTCGTGAAATGAGAGCCGTCTTCATCGTATTGAATCTTGTGCTGCCGGAAAATGGGGGCAAGGTCAATGTAGTCGATACCCTTCTCCTTCGCCATCTTCTGCAAGGCTGCGTTGAATGTTTCAATCTGTGGGTTCATGGACGAACCGAACGGCGATGCGGTATCTACCGGCGTAATCGACAGCATGTAGACGCGAGTCGCCGGAAGGAGTTCCCTTATACGATCGACCAGCCGCGTGTATTTCTGTACGAATGTCTTCTCCGCTTCCTCTAGCGGTTCCCCAAGATCGTTCTGTCCCATTGACAGGAATACATAGGACGGCTTGCGGCTCGTGATCTCTTCGACGTTGTCCAGCGTAGATTGGACCGTTCCGCCCAATCCCCCCATAACGTTCGCTTCAGGTAGTAGGTCATCGTTCGTCAGTCCTCCGATAATGGAGTCGCCTACGAACAAGCTGCTGCCGAACAATTCCTGAAAGCTACCTGCAGGCGCCTGTGTCGTAGCGAGCTGAGTCTGCCCCTTGTCGTCGGGCGCACTACAGGCGACGAGAGCTGATAGTATCGCCACTGATAAAAAAATACTTACCCATCGTTGTACCATTTTCATTCTCAATATCTCCTTCTTGCAAGATAGCCAAATCATAGAAGAGAGAAATCAATATCGGGTGCAGATGAGATCAATATTGGGTGCAGACGAGGGGCAGGAGGCATTGGCTTGCTTCAAGTTGGACAAGGTGCAATTGCCGGCGGTAGTAGCTTTTAGGGAAAAATTGGTATACTTGCAGAGAGACCATACAAGGTTTATGATGCGATGTTTTATGTGGGAGGAATGACTATGAATTACATCATCTTTGACCTGGAAGCTACGTGCTGGGAAAACGACAGGACGAAACAAAATGAAATCATAGAAATTGGAGCGGTAAAGCTGAATGAGCACCTTGCCGTAATCGGTGAGTTTCAAACTTTTATCAAGCCAAAGCTAAACCCTATTCTCTCAGACTTTTGCAAAAAATTAACATCCATTTCTCAAAAAGAGGTGGATCAAGCACCGAGCTTTGGTGAAGCAATCAGCCACTTTCAAAACTGGATAGGCAGTGAGTATCACCTTTGTTCATGGGGCTTCTACGATAAAAAGCAATTGAAAATGGATTGTGAATTACACAATGTGCCGTCAAGCTGGATTCGTCACCATATCAGCATCAAGCACCAACACGGCAAAATGATTGGAGCCGAGCGAGGTGTCGGGATGGGGAAGGCATTGCAGATGTTGAATATCCCTCTCGAAGGTACGCATCATCGTGGAATGGATGATGCCAGAAACATCGCTAAAATATTCGTCGAAATATTTGATCGGTTGAAGTTCTCCTGATCGTCTATCATACGCAAGTTACGATAAATGTAAAATTAAGGTAACGGTAAGGCGTGATTTAGAAGCCATTAAGCTTAGCTCGTTACAATCAGACTTGAGGTGATTGTCATGGAGCTAAAGCAGAACCGCGTTCGCATCATCGATGGCTTGCGGGGATTTAGTTTAGTAGGGATTTTGATGGCGAATATGCTGATTTTCCAGTATGGGATTTGGGGAAGCCAAGAAATGGAGTTGTACGCCCTCTCCGATTATGAAATGACAGCTTATCAGCTTGTGAAAATATTTGTGGAAGGCAGCTTTATGCCGATTTTTGCCTTCATGTTTGGTTTTGGCATGATCAAAATGCAGCAAAGCCTGGCTGCCAAAGGCTTGAGACAAAAACGCTACCTTACCCGCAGGTTTTTGATGCTGATCGGACTTGGTCTCCTTCATTCGTACTTCCTGTGGGAAGGGGATATCTTGGGGTTTTATGGTATGATGGGCTTCTTTTTGTTGCTGTTCATGAACCGGAAACCGAAAACTCTGCTCATTTGGGGGATTGTCTTGCTCTGCCTCGTCAGTTTAATGGGGCTTGCTCCAAATGATCCGAATGATCCTGCGAGTATTACCGATTCTGCCCGTATGGAAGCCTATGTGGTCAAAACCATGACCGTCTACGGCACGGGAACATACGAGGAGATCGTGCATCACAGAAGCAACGAAGATCCGCTTGATTTGCCAGAATACATGATGTTTGTTTTGCTGTTGATCGCGCCGCTTATGAGCGCACCGATGTTTCTTTTTGGGATGTATGCTGCGAAGCGCAGGTGGTTCGAAAAGCCAGAGCAAGAACGAACCTCGTATCTCCGAAACATGCTGATCTTCTTGCCAGCGGGACTTCTGTTAAAAGCGCTACATGTGTATCTGCCGGGAGCTTGGTGGAGTGGCGTCGGTGATATAACGGGGGAAAGCATCCTTGCCATCGGTTACATTTTCGCCTTTGTTTGGTTCTTTTCCAGAGGCACGGAATCAACTTGGCTGCCAAGGTTTGAGGCTGTGGGGAAACTCTCTTTAACCAATTACCTTTTGCAAACCGTTATTTGTACGACGATCTTTTATGGATATGGACTCGGATGGTTCGGAAAGATCGGGATATTGGCTGGTTGTGGATTAGCGATCATGATTTATGTGGCACAGCTTTTCTTAAGCCCATTGTATCTAAAACGATTCCGTTATGGTCCAGTGGAACGACTATTGCGTATGTGGACGAATTTTTCGCTCTCCGGCAAAACAAAGCAACGCCCGGAAAAACCTATTTCAGCGTAGCATCAAAAATTAAAACCAAGTAGCTGCTCTATTGGCTACTTGGTTTTTTGTTTGTTTTTTGGCCTCTAAAAATATGAATCCTCTTATCGGTCTCCATCATACAATGTAAATGGTTGGAAAAAAGATGATCAGATAGGTCATCGGAAAGAACGGAGGATGGGAATTGGGACGTTTTCACAGAGCCGTAACGAGTCTGGTTTTCTTTAGCCTCTTTTGCTTGATCTTCCAAGCATCCATATTCGTGCCTGTAAGCCAAGCAGCAAGTGCAGAGGAAACACCTGCCGCAGTAGAAGCCACTGTAGATCTTCGTCATTTACAAGGAAAAGTCAATGAAATTAACGCCGAGAACTTAATCCAGGAAAAATATACGCCAGACAGTTGGAGCAAGCTTGTGTATGCGTTGGATGCTGCAAAAGCGGTACTGACGAAGCCAAACGTCACCCAAGCAGAAATCGATGGTGCCTTGTCCGTGTTAGTCATAGCAAGAGACGGGCTGAAGAAGCAGGAAGGTACAGTTGACAAGAGTAAACTGCAAACGAAAGTAGAGGAAATTGCAGTAGAAAAGCTGCAAGAAAAAGATTACACGAGGACCAGCTGGAAAGAGCTACAGAATCGACTAGGGAATGCTTACTTTGTGCTGGATGATCCACATTCGAGCCAGATTGTCGTAGATGTTGCCCTTGAGAAACTGATCAAAGCAAGACAAGATTTGAAGAGACAGGATGACGCGGTCTATAAAAGAGAATTGAGAGCCAAAGTCGAAGAGATCGAGGACAAAGACTTGGATAAAGATGACTACACCAGATCAAGCTGGCGTGATTTAGAAGATGCACTCAAACAAGCATGGGATGTCATCGACGATCCACATGCCACGCAGTCGGAAGTAGACGATGCTCTGTACGATTTGAAGAAAGCATGGAGAGATCTAGAGGATGACAAACATCGGGACAGAGACCGGGATCGGGACAGAGACCGTAAAAAAGGTTCCTATACCACGCCGACAAACAGCTTTTTTACTGGAGGCAGCTCCACAGATAAAAAAGAGGAACGCCCGTCAACCAATAAGAAAAGTAAGAGTCAACGTGGCTATATCAACGGCTATCCAAACGGAACGTTTCAACCGGATCGCACGGTGACACGTGCGGAGATGGCGGCCATTTTACTGAATGCCGGAATGGTGAGCCAGTCTTCTGTAAATAAGGGAAGGTTCTTCGATGTAGCTGACAACTACTGGGCAGTAAATCCGATTCATCAAGCAAGTGCGGCGGGTATGATGAGCGGCTACACCGATGGCACATTCCGCCCATCGGCCAACATTACCCGGGCGGAAATAGCCGCGGTCATCTATAAATACAAGGCCTTGCAAGGTGGAGGAGGGGGCACTGCCTTCTTTGATGTGAGGGGAGATCACTGGTCATCTCCAATCATTGCAGCGGTTGTTGCGAAAGGCTACATGACAGGTTACCCCGATGGCACCTTCCAGCCAGAGAAAGCGCTGACTCGTGCCGAAGCCGTAACGATTCTCAATCGCGTGCTGAATCGCGTCCCAGAGAACCAAGCTGGTTCGCAAAGATGGCCGGATGTCGCACCTGGTCATTGGGCGTATAAAGAAATTGAAGAAGCATCCATTCAGTAACGATTTCGAAAAAGGACTCACCCTTCTGTAAAATAGGAGGGTGAGTTTTTTTATGGTGATGAACATGATCCTGACGATCAGAGTGGCTGCTTTTTATGTATAGTGAAAAAGGCCCTGTTTTCTATTCTTTTCTATCATTCGGTTATCTCTTCCAGAAGATTGTGGTATAATCTACCACTAAGATGGAATGGCATAAAATCATTCAGCTTAGAATCGAGAGGAGAAAGTTTCATGAAATTAAACAAACGCTGGAGCAAACTGACTCGTTGGGCGGGTACAGGTGCACTCAGTTTGGCGCTTTTGCTAGGGTATGTGCTTCCAGTTCACGGACAAACTCCCGTAATCAGCCCTTGGTCGGTGAACACGTTGAACGAAGGGGAGAAATACGGAATTTTTCCACTGGCGTGGTATGAAGACGGTTCATTTCAGCAATCGATTCCTGCTGACAAATTTATTTCGTTGATGGAAGGAACGGCGAAAAAGCTGGATCTTCTGGGATTGAAGAAAAAGAACGCTTCCTTATCCTTTCCGACTGATAAGGTCATTACGAGAGAAGCAGTCATTACTTCTCTGTACAAACTCCTGGCGAACTACGAATTGCCAGCAGCATTCGAAATGACCGGGGATAACCCGATTGACTATATGAAGAAAAAAGGCTTGGTCAAAGGGACAAGCGCAGGTCTGGAGCTGAACCAGCCAAGCACGCTTGAACAAGCGACGGTGATGGCGAGCCGACTGGTCGAGTTCGCATTCGATACGGTGGGCAGCGGTGCCGAAGGTCTCATGTGGAAAGTGACTAATGGCAAAAATACTATGTACTTACTCGGCTCGATCCACATGGGGATCGCAGATATGTACCCGATGCAAAAAGACATCCGGGAAGCGTATGAAGAATCGGATGAACTGTGGGTCGAAGCCGATATTATCAACGGTGACAATGACTATTTAACACAAAAGATGGTATACACGGATGGCACCACACTGAAGGATCACGTATCCGCTGAGACGTACCAAAAGGTGCAAAAATTGCTTGCAAAGCTGCAACTGCCAGCCAATTCTTTTGATGCCTACAAGCCATTTGCTATTGCGTTGTCTGTGCCAACGCTCGGCTACGCAGACGGTGAAACGGATCTTCAGTTCGCGATGCTGACTGGCATCGACAGGTACTTCCTGACGAAGGCGATGCTGGATGAGAAGCCGATCAAGGAGCTGGAAGGTATTAAGCTGCAAGCGGACTTGCTGTCAGGTGTACCGGCAGAGCAGCAGGAGAAAGAATTGAACATTATTTTAGATAGTGCGATGACCGAAAAAGGGCTGGAGGAAGGCACCAAGCTCTTAAAAGATATGCAGACGGAATGGGTAGAAGGCGATCTCAATGGCTTTACCCAGATCATGACGACGAATGGCGATTTCGGTGAAGGCGAAGTGAACCAGCGCCTGCTCGGTGAGCGAGACAAAAACATGGCTATTAAACTGGCAGAAGTGTTGGAGAAAAAAGGAGAAACGACTTCTTTTGTCGTGGTCGGTGCTGCCCACTTCTCCATGAAAGGCATGGTTATCGATCATTTGAAAGCCAAGGGCTATCAGGTGCAACAATTGCAATAAGAGCGGGAATAGGAAGTGTCGGCGCGCAGGCTGGCACTTCTTTTTGTTGCTCCGAAAAAATAGGTTACAGAGTGAACATTTCCCCAAAAGAGCAATTCAGAAGAAATCTCTCTGCTTTGAATGTGCTACGATCTGCTTAGGAAAAAAATGAAAGGTGGGACCCCCATGCGGAGTCAAATTTCTAAAACACGTCTGTGGATTGCACGGATTATGAGCGGACTTGTCATTGTTTTTATGCTTTTTGACGGTGTATTTAAACTCATCCAGCCTGCTCCTGTCGTAGAGGGAACCCTCGTACTTGGCTATGCGCAGCATCACATTGGTGTGATTGGAATTCTCGCCCTTGTATCAACGGTGTTGTATGCGATACCCCGGACAGCAGTTTTGGGTGCGCTTCTGTTGACTGGATTTTTCGGTGGGGTCATTGCGACCCAGATCCGTGTCGATGCGCCTCTTTTTACGCATACACTGTTTGCTGTCTACCTCGCGATTTTAATGTGGGGCGGATTGTGGCTGCGGGATGAGCGGGTGCGAAAGATGCTTTTCGCTGTCAAAGAAGAAAAATGATAGCTACGAACAACCGTTGAAACTGCCAATCGTTGACAGATGAAAAAGCATGTGGTAGGATGGGCACAACTTATCAAGAACGGAGGGTTACGTGTGGCAAATTAATTTTTCGATACTTTATTCGCACAACACAATCGATGATATAGCGTAAAAAGGCTATGTTGTGTGCATACGAATCGAAAAATGGTTTGCCGCTACGGTAACCCAATTGAATCATGGGCAAATGGGAGTGAGCAAGGCAAGCGTGCTGCCCCCTCTATTTGCATGATCTGTGAAGAGAATGGAACCCATCCTGTACAATCAGATGCTAGTATCTGATGTTCATGGTTTCCGTTTAATCTTTCTTTTTCGATGACGTAAGCACAGGCAGCCTAGCCTGTGTTTTTTTATTACAGTTTCGTTGAGGAGGAAAACTTACAATGGCAGAACAGATCCTAAAAGTAAACGGTGTGGAAATATGCGCGGAAAGCTTTGGGAAGCCCACAGATCCGGCGATTTTGCTGATTATGGGAGCCCAGATGTCCATGCTTTGGTGGGAGGAAGAATTTTGTCAGCGAATAGCTGACGCTGGACGCTTTGTTATTCGTTTTGATAATCGGGATGTCGGGCGCTCCACGACGTACGAGGTTGGCCAACCAGGTTATACGTTTGAAGATATGGCGGATGACGCTGTTCACGTCCTGGATGCATTCGGTGTACAGCAGGCACACTTCGTTGGTATGTCGATGGGCGGAATGTTGACACAAATGATTGCATTGCGACATCCCGAAAGAGTTCGCACGATCACATTGCACGCAACGTCGAATTTTGCTCCTGGCCTACCACCAATCGATGAGAAGCTGATGGAGTTTTTCAGCAAGATGGGGGAGATCAACTGGGAGGATGAGAAGGAGGCGTTAGAGGCGGCGGTTGCGAGTTGGAAAGTTCTCAGTAGTTCCAAACATCCTTTTGACGAGCAGCGCGTTCGTGAATTGGCCAAAATCGATATCGCCAGAAGCAACCATTATGCGAGTAGAAACAACCACGCCTTCGTGACGGCCAGTGAACCGTATTTGTTGCGGACAGCGGAAATCGGTGTACCAGCTCTCGTGGTTCACGGTACTGAAGACTTGCTCATTCCTTTCGCGCATGCATTACATCTTGCGAATACCATTCCGGGAGCAGTCTTGCTCACGTTGGAAGGGACAGGGCATGAGCTTCCGTATGGGGATTGGGATGTCGTCATCGAAACGATTTTGAAGCATACGCAAGAAAAGGAAGCGTAATGACAAATCCTCCTCTTCGCTGAGTGCAAGGTTACAAATCGAAGAGGGTAACAAGAAAAAACGGAGCGGAAAACAGGAATGAACCCTGCTTTCTCTCCGTTTTTTTGTAGCGGAATGGGTATTTCCTTATGTGGAAGGAAACAGCACGATATTTATGGAATCGTTTTCGATTATGCTCTCGGGCTAACGAGGATTTTCACCTGGTTTTTCTCTTTCAGCAGAGCTTCAAAACCATTCTCCATGATGTCGTCGAGCTTGATGCGCTGGGTGACCAGCTTGTCTGCTGGGAAGAAGCCCTTTTCCATCAGGCTGATGACGGCAGGGAATACGTCGCGGTAGCCAATGATGCCTGTCATGTTGCGCTCTTTCATGACGATGTGATTTGGCTTGATTGAAGCTTCTCTTTCGAAGATGCTGACGATCATGATTTGTCCAGCGATTTTGGTAGATTCGATGGCTTGCGTGAGGACAGGAGGCACGCCTGTGACTTCAAAGGCAATATCTGCACCGCCGTTTGTCCGGTTGTGAATTTCCTGGACTACGTCGTATTCTTTTGGATCGATGACGATAGCTCCCAGCTCAGCGGCCTTGCTTTTACGTTCGGGGGACAGCTCCACTGCATAAATCTCAGCTGCACCTGCTGCTTTCAGTGCTTCGATGACAAGCAAGCCGATAGGACCGGCGCCGAATACGACAGCTTTGTCACCAGCTTTCAACTGACTTGAACGGACTGCATAAAGGGCTACGGCAGATGGCTCCACAAGAGCACCTTGCTCATAGGAGAGACTGTCTGGGATTTTGTGGACCATGTGCTCATCGCAAGCCACGTATTCCGAGAAGCCGCCACCACCGCCTGCGAGACCGAGGAAGCCCATTTTTTCGCAAAGATTGTATTTGCCTTGTCTGCACGCAGCGCATGTTCCGCAAGCGAAAACTGGCTCGACGACGACGCGATCGCCAACCTTGATAGTGGTTACGCCTTCGCCGATTTCCACTACTTGTCCGGAAAATTCATGCCCCATTACGATCGGGGCTTTTTCACCTGTAAGTGGATGTTCAGCTCCCTGTGGGATGAAGATCGGGCCAGCCACGTATTCATGCAAGTCGCTTCCGCAAATCCCGCACCACTCGATTCTGATTTTCACTTTACCTTTGGTCGCAACCGGTTCCGAAATGGTTTCCAAACGGAGGTCCTTCAAACCGTGCCAACGTAATGCTTTCATATCTGCCATCTCCCTTGTTCGATTTGGATTCTATATGAAATTCAGCAAGTAAAATAGGAAACGTTTCCGAAAAATAATATGTCATAAGTTCAGCAACTTGTCAATTTGATTTCCTAGGCAAGAGTCTGCTATGTTTTGCTCACGCCTCGTTACCGTTACTTTTGTGTATGCTATAATTGCGGTAGGAAAACACAATTTAGATCGGAAACTTAGAAAACGATTCCGGTATGGAAAGGAAAGCACGGCGTTGGATACAAAAAATAAAGTGACAATAGAAGACGTGGCGAAGAAGGCTGGTGTAGGAATCGCAACGGTATCGAGGGCCATCAATGACAGCGGGGGAATCAGTCCGAAGACGAAAGCGTTGATTCTAGAAGTGATTGATGAGCTGGGCTTTATTCCGAACACTTCCGCGCAAAGTCTAAAGGTACGCCAAACCTATCAAATTGCACTGGCTGTCCCTGACATTCGCAATGCAATCATTCCGGATATCGCCTGGTCAGTTGAGCAAGCTGCCAAGCAGCATGGCTACCGTGTCGTACAAATTAATACAGCAGGAAATGCCCGAATGGAGCTTGAGACTGTGCGTGAGGTCAAAAAGCTGCATGTAGACGGGCTGATTATCATGCCGCTTGCCTATCCGAAGACGTTGGTCCAGATGATTAACAAAGCGAGTGTTCCCGTTTCGATTATTAACTATGGAAAAAAGCTTGAAGATAGTGTGAAAGCAGATGTGGTCAGCATGGCCCGTCAAGAAGGGCGACTCGTCATGGAACATCTGATCAAAATTGGCCGTACGCGAATCGCTTACGCTGGTGCGCCAAAGGACAAGATCGAGGAGCGGTATTTTGCCTATGAGGCGTCACTTCAGCACGTCGATCCTTCGCTGGTGTATTTTGGTGAGGACTTCTCGTTTGAGACGGGCCTTCGTGCTGCCGATTACTTTTTTAGCCTGAAAAACATGCCGGACGCTATCTATGCGGTCAATGACATGGTGGCAATCGGGATCGTGAATCGGTTCAAGGAACTCGGAGTCCGCGTGCCAGAAGATGTCGCGGTCGTGGGAATTGACAACAATGTGTGGACGACGATAACGACTCCGCAGATCAGTTCTGTTTCGATCATGGGGGAAGAGGTTGCACGGCTGGCGACGGAGCTTTTGCTGAAACGGATTCGCGAGCAGGGGGCAGGAGCGTACGAACGCGTACAGTTCGAGCCCCGGCTGATTGTAAGGGAGTCCAGTGTGGCGGTTATCCGTAAATCCTCGTTGGATACGTAGACATTTTCAGCTGAAAAGCCGAGTGAAAGACAGGTGATCGGTGATGATACCTGGCGTTTCCTCGGCTTTTGATTTAAGGCAATATGGCAAACGAACGAACCGGAAACCCGGAGGCTTTTTCGGGCTTCGGTGTAATGTTTACTATGACAGCGCCTTTTGCTGGTAGCTTATCGAGATTTTTGAGCAGCTCTACTTGATAGGTGTCTTGATCGAGGACGAAATACTCACCCAGAAGCGCTCCGTTTTTTCGGTAATCGATCGTCGCATCGGTATCAAAGGTTTCGTGACCGACTGCTTTGATTTGTCTTTCCTTGAACAAAAATTGTAAAGCCTCCAATGACCAGCCAGGAGCGTGATTGTTTCCATCTGCATCCTTATTGTTGAAGGCCTCCACATCTGGCCAGCGCTTGCTCCAATCTGTACGCAAGGCTACGAAGGAGCCGCTCTCGATTTGACCATGCTCGGTTTCAAATTGCAAAATGTCTTCCACGGAAAGCGAATAGTCGTTGTTGGCTTCGGCTTCTTTTGATTTGTCGATGACGACGAGCGGCAATACGAGTTCTTTTAGTTCGATCTCGTCCAAGTAACGCTTGTTGCGCACGAAGTGAATGGGTGCATCCAAGTGCGTACCGTACTGTCCAGGAAAAGAGAAGCGCTGGGCAAAGAAGCCGTCGTCATGCGTGAACAGTGTTTGGAATTCGGCGGCGTCAAAGGCGTGGAAGTGCGGAGATTCCGGACCGAATGTGTGCGTAAGATCGACCCATTCTTTTTGTTTTAACAGGGTAATTGCTTGAATCAAATCGTTTGCCATGTGTCCACCTCGTTACTGTTTTTAAAATTTTCGCGCTTATAAAACCGAGTTTATCCAATACTTTATCGCTTCTAATTCCGAGTGTCAATATCGGAAATGATATGGATGAATGGTTTAACAAAAAATAGCAATCGAGAAGAAGCGTTCGAGCATGATTCTGCTATGCTTTAAAGGAGAAGAATGAGTATCATCCAAACAAAAAGCGAAGGAGAAATTCCCATGACAAAAGAGCTTTGGATCCATTTGCCCGTCAAGGACCTCGAAAAGTC
>NZ_JABSUV010000032.1:0-71540 GCF_013284275.1 Brevibacillus sp. HB2.2 | reverse complement strand
CTTTTACAGGCTAACCCTGAATGTCAAGATATCTTGATGATTGGGGTTTTTTTCTGCTTTAATATGCACATAGTGTAGACAGGGAAATAGACAACTTGTGTACGCAAAAAGACGGGGTGGTTGAGGTGTTTTACAAACTGCAAGACAAGCCGCCAATGGGGATCACAACGCTGTCTGTATTGCAATGGATGATCGTAACTGTTTCCAGCAGTGTGGCGGTACCACTAATGATTGGAGATATGTACGGCTTGCAGGCTGATGAAATTGGAAAGCTGATGCAGCAGACCATGTTTTACATTGGACTCGCGTCACTACTGCAAGTTTGGATTGGACACCGTTATCCGATGATAGAAGGTCCGGCTGGACTATGGTGGGGGATCTTTATCATTTTGGCTCAACTCGGAACGAGCATGGGTCTCCATCCACAAGAAATTGGTCAATCCTTTCAAGTGGGTATGATACTAGCAGGTCTACTCTTTTTCATTTTTGGCTTATTAGGCTGGATTGGAAAATTACAGAAGTGGTTTACGCCGTTGGTTTCAGGTACGTATATGATTTTACTTGCTGTTTCTTTGTGTAGTAACATTCTCACGGGCATGCTCGGTATTGGTTTTCAGCATTCTAGAGAGGTACAACCGGGTGTAGCACTTGTGTCCATAGGGATCGTAGCCCTTGTTGTGTTCATTATGCGGACGAAGAGATTCTCCAGTTTTGCCGTTTTGTTTGGCATGGTTGGAGGCTGGATCGTGTACGCGCTTCTTGGATGGACAGAACCGGTCCGGCCTACTGAGCAATTATTTTCATGGCCTTCTATTTTCTTTTGGGGACCCCCACGCTGGGATTGGGGCGTTGTATTAACGAGTATGCTGACAGGATTCGTTCTGTTGACAAACCTCATGACGAGTTTGTCGGTTATGGGAAAAGCGACAGACACGGTGCCTACTGAAAAGCAGTACAATCGCGGTGGTATTTTTACAGGGGTATCCCATTTCCTGTCAGGCTTGAGCGGTGTGGTAGGTATGATTCCACTTTCCTTGGCAGCAGCTGTTATTCAAACGACGAAAATGGCTTCGCGCCTCCCATTTGTCATAGCGATGCTGGGGATGATGCTGATTGGGCTGCTTCCTACTGTTGCTCACTTTTTGGCGGCTTTGCCTACTCCAGTGGCATATGCAGCGATGTTCATTTCCTATACGCAACTGCTGGGCTTCGGGTTGAAGGATTACGTAAATGTGAAGATGGACGAACGCACGATAATTGTTGGGGGGAGCTCGCTTTTGGTCGGGATCGGAGTCATGTTCGTACCTGCTGTAGCTTGGCAGAAACTCCCTGCATTGGCTAGCTTCTTGTTTGGAAATGGCTTATTGCTCGGTGTTATTGTGTGCCTGGTCCTGGAACATATCGTTTTTAGAAAAAAGGAAGAAGATAACGTAAAGAAAGACGGCCAGGCTGCATGACGGGCCGTCTTTTTCTTAGGCAGTAACGATAGAGGAGTGAGTCAGCTCGCCACCGTTGATTTCCGTAAACATGCGACCAACTGAACCTACGATTTCTTCTTTTTTAGATGGTTCCATTTTTTCATGGAAGAAGATGACCTGGAGGAGAGCGCGGCTTTGTTCCGTTACGCATGAACGCTTGGAATCAACAATGGGACTCCCAAATGCGCCGTTACCATCGGCGAGTAGTAGTTTCCCTTCCATGTTGACTTCGCGTCCATTTAATCCTTCATAGACATCTGCGGCGTGGCCGAGTCGACAAGTGATATCCCCCGCTAAGTGATTGACGTCATAAATCCCGAACGGAAGCGCGTGCAAAACCGAGAAAAAATTATTCACATCAACGGCGCTGTTGATCCAGAAAAAAGGATTTCCCTGCAACAGCCGGCGAAGCAATGCCTCGGAGGAGGGGCGGTATCTGGACGGATCGATACCAACTTGCTTAAAGCAGGCTCTCCACTCGCGGATGCCTTCAATTTCTATCAGGTTTGCGGTGTCGTGATCCAGCCGCAAGCTCTCCACATAATAATTGATACGTCCCTGTAGCATTTTGGGGGAGTCACTGACGGAAGCATTGCTGTATTGTAAAATGCCGAGAGAAAATTGCGGCAGATGCTCGGACACGGAAGGATCTAGCTGAACTTTCATCGATAGACACTCCTTACTGAACCTATTTTTGGTAGTATAACAAAAAATTTTTGTGGAAGCGACTAAGCTTCGATACAATAGAAGAGAACAGAGGAGGGAATCCTGACGATGACGATGCGTGAGGTTGAGATTTATACAGATGGAGCTTGTTCCGGCAATCCAGGACCAGGTGGTTGGGGAGCTGTACTGATGTACGGCCAACACATCAAGGAAATGTCCGGTGCCGAACCACATACAACGAATAACAGAATGGAGCTGATGGCGGCCATCAAGGCGCTGTCAACACTGAAGGAGCCTTGTAAGGTGACGCTGTCCAGTGATAGTGCATACTTGGTCAACTGTTTCAAGCAAGGCTGGTATAAAGGCTGGCTGAAAAACGGCTGGAAAAACAGTAAAGGCCAGCAGGTGGAGAATCAGGACTTATGGAAAGAACTGCTGCAATTGATGGACACCCACAAGGTAGAGTACGTGAAAGTAAAAGGACACGCTGACAACAAATGGAATAACCGCTGCGACGAATTGGCGACAGGAGCGATTAAACAACTGTGAACGACTTGCAGTACTGGGAGCAGACAAAGCAGTCCATCATTGATTATGCAAAGGAAATCGGAATCGATAAGATCGGGTTTGCCAGTGCCGATCCATTCACGACCTTAAAAGAACGGCTTCTTGTACATCGGGAAAAGGGTTATGAATCTGGATTTGAAGAGCCTGATTTAGAAAAGAGGACAAACCCGGAACTGTTGTTGGACGGGGCACGTTCGCTGATTTCGATAGCGCTGGCCTATCCTTCCAAGCTCAAAAATCCACCAAAGTCAGAGCCTGGTGCATATCGGGGAATCTTGTGCCGTGCAGCATGGGGAACCGATTACCATCACGTTCTGCGCGACAAGCTGGACAAGCTGACGCGATTCATTATGGAGCTGGAGCCAGGGGCTCGGATCGAATCCATGGTAGATACGGGAGCACTGTCTGATCGTGCGGTAGCCGAGCGAGCCGGGATTGGGTTTGTAGGAAAAAACTGCGCCATCATAACGCCGGAGTTCGGATCATGGGTGTACTTGGGGGAGCTTGTAACGAATCTTCCGTTGCCAAGCGACCAACCAATCGAAGAAGGCTGTGGCGACTGTAATATATGTGTAGACGCTTGTCCGACCGGAGCCTTGATTCAGGGCGGGCAGCTTGATGCACAGCGATGTGTAGCTTATTTGACACAGGTGAAAGACTTCATTCCAGATGAATTCCGCGGAAAAATCGGGAATCGGCTGTATGGCTGCGATACTTGTCAGACGGTATGTCCGAAGAATCGTCGCATCGACAACGACCATCATGCTGAATTTCAACCTGACCCGGAGATTGCCAAGCCTTTATTGATTCCGCTGCTTCAGATGAGCAATAAGGAGTTCAAGGAAAAGTTCGGACAATCCTCTTCATCTTGGCGGGGCAAAAAGCCCATTCAGCGCAATGCCATACTAGCACTTGCCCATTTCAAGGATCGGACGGCTGTTCCTCATTTGGAGCGTCTTTTGTTTGAAGACCCTCGTCCAGTCATCCGCGGAACTGCTGCATGGGCGCTTGGAAAAATCGGGGGAGAGCAGGCACAAGAGGCGCTCATTACCGCAAAAGCAAAAGAGGCGTCATCCGAAGTGGTGGAAGAGATAGAAAAAGGCATGAGCATGATTCGTGAACAGGCTTAGTTTGAAGAAGAGAGGGAGGACGTTAAATGGCAAAGGAATTAGGCTATACCATGATGGATTCACCGATTGGACCATTGTTCTTGGCTTCTACAGAAGAAGGGCTATGCTACATTCAGTTTGCCAATGAACAAGACGGATTGGAGCCACTTGTGCGCTGGTGCAAAAAAACGTTCGTAGGGATTACCCCTACGCGTAACGATGCCATTAATGAGCCTGCAAAAATACAGCTAGAAGAGTATTTTGCAGGCAAACGCAAGACGTTTGATGTTCCAACCGTATTATACGGAACTCCCTTTCAAAAGACTGTTTGGAATGAGCTATCGAACATTCCCTATGGAGAAACTCGTTCTTACAAAGATATTGCCTTGGCAATTGGAGCGGCGAAAGCTGTTCGGGCTATTGGCGGTGCGAACAATCGTAATCCGATTCCTGTCATTATACCGTGCCATCGTGTCATTGGCTCGAATGGTGCCTTGGTCGGGTACGGCGGTGGCTTATCCATTAAAGAATATTTACTTTCCCTAGAAGAAGGTCCACTTTTTGCTCACGCTTCTTCCTAATAAGCTGTCTGCTTGCTCGGACAGCTTTTCTTTTTCTTCTGAATGCTCCACGAGCGACATATTCTTCAATGAGATGAACGGTTCATGAGCTTTGTCGCAGTCTGGAGGCGGAAAGGAGGAGGGGAAAGTGGAGTGGCGTGAATTTGTTCAGCAATACTTTCAAGCAGTTCACCAGTCATCTATGGATGGAAAGTATGAGCGGCTGCTGCCTTTTTATTGCACAGAAGATTCTGGCGTACAGGAAGAGTGGAATCGACTGAACCGGGAGAAGCAGAGAGCTGAGGAACGGGGAGTCAAATTATTGGCTGTCCAGGGACAAGTAACGCCCATGTGCTGGGTAGATACTGATGCTACCATGGAAATAACGGTTCAATGGCAAGAAAATAAAACGCTGGGGATCAAGCAAACCAAGTACAAAGAGGCAAACAAACGATTGTTCCAGCTCCAGTTGCTCAAAACGAACGAAAAGTGGTCGATCATCGGAGCAAGGGAATCGAATGGTGATCAAAAATTGGTGATCGAGGAAGAGGAGGAGGAGCCTATCATCGTTGTGTCAGGCGTCGAGGATGCCATCGACCAACCGATGCTGATCGTGCATGGAGCGGGAGGGTACAATGCTGCAAATGCAGTCGCGTACGCGGAACGCTACTGGAACACGACCAATCCTGTGTATCCTCGTTTTACGGATGACTGCACGAACTTTATTTCGCAATGTTTACACGCAGGCGGAATCCCTATGCTGATGTCTAAAGAGATGGGTAAAGGCTGGTGGATTCGCACGGGAAAAGGCGCCTCTTGGAGTTATAGCTGGACGGTCGCGCATAGCTTGTATTTGCTTTTGAAATCGGGTGGAGCACCTATGCGGGCAGTTTCGAAAAGCTCTGCGGCCGAATTGGTCCCAGGTGATATCATTTGTTATGATTTTAACGGAGATGGGCGTTTTCAGCACAATACGATCGTGGTCGCAAAAGACGCGAATCAGATGCCGTTAGTGAACGCCCATACGACAGATAGCAGCATGCGCTACTGGGCATATGAGGATTCCACAGCCTATACGCCCAACATGCGCTATGCCTTCTTTCATATAAGAGGGGTGTAATTACCTCTTGCGATAAAAAGCTCTTCGTATAAAAGCGATGCTGCGAACCAGCCAAATCATTGCTGCGAAAACGAGTATGTCTGAAAAGGTATGTGGTTCTCCTTTGATGGATTGGATGTAAATCAAGCCATGGAACAAGACGATGACAAAAAGCCATGGATTGGCGAGATGAAGCCTTTTCCAACTGGAGCCACCCAGCCATTTTTCTGCGCGTGCAGAAGATGTCAGCAACAGGGCTAGTAGAATGAAAAAGGCAAGCAACCCAAGGTAGTTCGCAACGCCTGTAAGGGTCCAGTTGGGAGATGGCCACATGGTTGGATCAGAGGAAGCGAAAAAGAACAGACCCAGCCAGCCATCAGCCTTTTCGGAACGGTTTTCTTGAATGATCATTAGGCGAGGCTCATTTTCAAAAAGGACGAGCACAAGAATGACGTGCAGAAGTCCAGTTAGCCCAGCCCATATCCCGATATCTCGACGGATGGACGAGCTGATAGTCAACCAGCCAGCAGGGAGCAAGGACTGGAGTGGGCCAATCAATAAGGTGCAGCCAATCAAAATAAATGAGAGATAGCCGAGAAGCATGCTCCATGTTTCTAGGACGGGAAACGAAGAAAAATCAACCCACATCCAACTGGCACCTAACAGGATCAAACTCAGGATGCTCACATGTGCGATAAGGCGTCGCCAAATGGGTGTCCCCATCTAATCATCACTCCTTTGATAGCTAAAGTTTTCTGATTAGATGCAGCTGGCACTCCATTTGTTACAGAAGCTGGGCACGGTGGTATAATAGGACATGTACTGGTAACAAGTTCGCAATTTACAAGGAGATTTTCAGATATGCCGTTACATATTGTTTTGCATGAGCCGCTCATCCCTGCCAATACGGGAAATATCGCCCGTTCATGTGCAGCGACAGGAGCGCATCTGCATTTGATTCATCCACTGGGATTTTCAACAGACGATCGTTACCTAAAGCGAGCTGGTCTCGATTATTGGCATGCGGTTAACGTTCACCATCATGAGAGCTTCGAGCACTTTGTTGAGGCACAAGGGGAAGGTGCGGGCACTTTTTACTTTGTGGAGACCTGGGGGGAAAAGTTGTATACGGACGTTTCTTTCCAAGATGGCGACTACATTATCTTGGGCAAGGAGACGACGGGCTTGCCGGAAGAGCTGACAGAAAAATATCGGGAGCAGACTATTCGCATCCCGATGAGCGGTGCGACCCGTTCTGTGAACCTGTCCAATTGTGCAGCAATTGTCTTGTTTGAGGGACTTCGCCAGTTAGGTTTTCCATCGTTATCGTAAGGCATTTGGGAGGGAGATATCCATTATGACTGTGAACACCATCCTGTTTGATTTGGACGGTACGCTATTAGAGATGCAGACTGAACCCTTTGTCAAAAGTTACTTGGTTGAAGTAGGCCGTCATGTCGGAGATAAGTACGATACCGAAAAGCTGTTGGCGCTGATTTGGGATGCGACCAAAGCAATGATCATGAACCAAGAGCCCGACAAGACAAACGAGCAAGTTTTTATCGAACATTTTATGGAACACAGTGAGTGGGATCGAGAGGAAATATGGCCTCTGTTCGATTCGTTTTATCGCGATGTATTTCCGACACTTTCTCACTTGACGTATCCTTCGCCATGGGCAAAGCAGATTATTGCTGCCGCCAAAGAGCAAGGATTTCGGGTTGCAGTAGCGACGAATCCTGTTTTCCCACGGGATGCGATTCACCATCGCCTCGCTTGGATCGGGATGTCCCCGGATGATTTCGAGTTGGTCACTGTCTACGAGGAATCGCATTTCACGAAGCCGAATCCTGGTTATTATAATGAGATTTGCCAAAAGCTTGGGGTTGAGCCGACAGATTGTGTCATGGTCGGGAATCACATGCAGGAGGACATGGTCGCATCCAAGCTGGGAATGAAAACGTTTCTGGTAACCAATTGGATGGAAGACCGTGGTGAGCCTCAGTATCAGGTCAATCAGCGGGGATCATTAGAAGAGCTGTTTACGGCGCTTTCTGAAAAAAGTGGTGTGTTTGCAGGGTAAGGAATCATTATGAAAGTATAACCGAGAAGCAGGTTGTCCGTTTGAAAAAATGGCCAAGCCTGCTTTTTCACATACTTTTCCCAAAATCATCAGGTAGGCTAGAGGGTGTACAACCACGTTTTACATAATAAAAGGAGGAAATCTTGCATGAAAAAACTTGTTTCGTCTCTGGTAATGGCTACCTTGCTGTTTAGTGGTATCTCTGTAGTGGCTGCGGCGGATACAGTAGCAGATTCTACAGCTACACACTCGAAAGCGGAGAAAAAGGAAGAAAATAGAGCAAAACTGAACGCGAAGGCTGCCAAGTGGGGCGTCGAAACCACGGATCAAACAAATAAGGAAGTAAAAGCCGCCATTCAAGAAGCAAAAGCCGCAAAGAAAGCAGAAAATGCTAAGAAAGAAGCAGCAAAAGAAGCGAAGAAACAAGAACAGCTCGCGAAGCTAAACGGTAAGGCTGTAAAGCTGGGCGTTAATACGGCAGGTAAAACAGCGAAGGAAGTAAAAGCGGCTATTCAAGAAGCAAAAGTAGCAAAAAAAGCAGCAAACGCTGAGAAAAAGGCAGCAAAAGAAGCGAAGAAACAAGAACAGCTCACGAACCTGAAAGAAAAGGCTGCCAAGTGGGGCGTTGAAACAGTAGGCAAGAGCGCAAAAGAAATCAAGGCAGAAATCGTAGCGAAAAAAGCAGAAAAGAAAGAGAATAAGAAATAACAAGAAAACAAAAAAAGCAGGTCGCCACAGTAGGCAGCCTGCTTTTTTCCCTGGATGCTTCTTACAGGTTCCAGGTTTTGTCCTCGTTGTAGCCAGCTGTCAGAGTGAAAAACAGAAAAGCTCCAAAGACCAATGCTACGATAAATGTACCCACGTTTGACAGCCCCTTTCGTAAACAAACTACTCCCATTATAGCGTAGCCTGCCCACTTTGCAAACGCCTTAAAGCTGTTGCTCCCTTACGTAAGTGACAATTTTCGATGGTCATTCACGAGTTTGAAGAAGGCACAAAGCGAAATGGGCACACTCAGTATTTCTCCTGTATCGAGTTCCATTCCTGTCACTGCTTGGTAAATAAATACCGAGAGAATCACCAAGGTTGCGATGCCGGTCAAATAAAGTCCTTTTTTCACTTGAATGCGTTCTGTTTGGATGTCCATGTTCGTTCCTCCGTTATTTTACGCCAATCCATATTGGCTTTCCGTGTATGTTGCTTATGATTGTATTTTACAGGGGGAGAGGGATTACAAACTATCGAATCAACTTACAGCTACGCTCGTTAAACCTTACAATTCCGTAATCTTCCAAGCCGCCAAAAAGCAATGTGCCGTATTTTTATGGGAAGATTGCTGAAACTTGTGCTGATGTCGCGCATACACATATGTAAAGGCTGTAAGAGCCTGTTGGCAACCGGAGAAAACGGCTTGCACGTGAATGCGTGACCGCAGGCGGACATATACATGAGAGTACATTGTCGTTGGGAAGAGAGAGGGGCTTAAGAGGGAGGAGTGTCGAACATGGACATTTTAAAACGGATCGCTGAGCACCGGGCCCGCGAAGAAAACCTGATGTGGAGAGGAACATTCGCCGAATATTTGCAACTAGTACGTAAAAATCCGCAAATTGCCCAGACGGCGCACTCACGCGTCTACAACATGATTAAAAGCGCGGGGGTTGAAGAGAACGAGGACGGCTCACGTTCGTATCAATTTTTTAGTCGAGAAATCTTCGGATTGGATCGTTCTGTTGAGCGCCTAGTGGAGGAATATTTCCACTCGGCTGCACGTCGTCTGGATGTCCGCAAACGCATCTTGCTCTTAATGGGACCTGTCAGTGGCGGTAAGTCTACGCTCGTGACGATGCTCAAGCGGGGATTGGAGGAGTATTCCAGAACGGAAGACGGAGCGATCTTTGCACTTGATGGTTGCCCGATGCACGAAGAGCCTCTTCATCTTATCCCGCACGAGCTACGTCCAGAGGTAGAAGAAGAGCTGGGCATCAAGATTGAAGGAGAATTGACGCCCTATAACCGGATGAGGTTGGAGACCGAATACGGAGGGTGCATCGAGGATTTCCCTGTTCGCCGGATTTTGTTTTCCGAAGCCAATCGTGTCGGGATCGGTACATTTAGCCCTTCCGATCCGAAGTCACAGGATATTGCCGATTTGACGGGGAGCATCGACTTTTCGACGATTACGAAGTACGGCTCTGAGTCCGACCCTCGTGCGTATCGCTTTGATGGGGAGCTGAACAAAGCCAATCGCGGATTGATGGAATTCCAGGAAATGCTGAAATGCGACGAGAAATTTTTGTGGCATCTCCTGTCGCTGACGCAGGAAGGAAACTTCAAGGCAGGTCGTTTTGCCCTCATTTCTGCAGATGAACTGATTGTTGCGCATACGAACGAATCGGAGTACAAGGCTTTTATTGGAAATAAGAAAAATGAGGCACTGCAATCTCGGATTATCGTCATGCCGATGCCGTATAATCTGCGTGTCAGTGACGAAGAAAAAATATACGCGAAATTAATTAAGCAATCCGACTTGGGGCATGTGCATATTGCACCGCATGCGCTCCGGTCAGCAGCAGTCTTTTCCATTATGACCCGCTTGAAAGAATCGAAAAAACAAGGGGCCGATCTGCTGAAAAAGATGCGGCTGTATGACGGTGAATCGGTGGAAGGCTTCAAGGGAGCCGATCTGGAAGAGCTGCGTAACGAGCATGCCGATGAAGGAATGTCCGGTATTGATCCGCGTTATGTTATCAACCGTATCTCTAGTGCACTGATCCGTCGCGACACGGAGTGCATCAATGCGCTTGATATTCTTCGGGCGCTAAAAGAAGGCTTTGACCAGCATCCGTCCATCACCAAGGAGCAACGGGAGAGGTATATGAACTTCATCTCGATCGCGCGCAAGGAATACGACGAGCTGGCGAAAAAAGAAGTGCAGAAGGCGTTTGTCTACAGCTACGAAGAGTCGGCAAAAACGCTTATGGATAACTATTTGGATAATGTGGAAGCTTATTGCAACATGAACAAAATCCGTGACCCCGTTACAGGTGAGGAGATGGATCCAGATGAGCGCCTGATGCGTTCCATCGAGGAGCAAATCGGCATCTCGGAAAATGCCAAGCGGGCCTTCCGTGAAGAAATTCTCATCCGTATCTCGGCCTACGCGCGTAAAGGGAAGCGTTTTGACTACAGCACGCATGATCGTCTACGGGAAGCTATCGAGAAGAAGCTGTTTGCCGATCTGAAGGATGTCGTCAAGATTACGACCTCGAACAAAACGCCGGATGAGCATCAGCTCAAGAAAATTAATGAGGTCACCAAGCGTCTTATCGAAGAGCATCAATATTGCCCGGTTTGCGCAAATGAGCTGCTGCGCTACGTGGGAAGCCTGTTGAACAGATGACAGAACGTTGGCGACATGAGGGGCACGTCATAATCATATTCGGCGCAGATTGCGCCAGTTGCTAGGAGGAGACGGCATGAAAGATGAATCATCGTTCATTGTCTCCCGGGAAGACTGGTCGCTGCACCGCAAAGGGTACCAGGACCAAAATCGACACCAGGAAAAAGTGAAAGAAGCGATCAAAAAAAATCTGCCCGATCTCGTCAGCGAAGAAAACATCATCATGTCGAATGGTCGGGAAGTCATTAAGATCCCTATTCGCTCCCTGGATGAATACCGATTGCGTTTTAACTTCCAAAAGGGAAAACATGGCGGTCAAGGTAAAGGAAACAGTAAAGTAGGCGATGTCGTAGCCCGTGACGGCGATCCAGCGCAAGGGCCAGGAAAGGGTCAGGGAGCGGGCGATCAGCCAGGTGTAGACTACTATGAGGCTGAAATCAGCGTAGAAGAATTGCAGGAGATGCTTTTCGCCGAGCTGGAGCTGCCGAACCTTCAACAAAAAGACGAGGAACAAATCGTCGTGGAAGAGACTCGGTTCAATGATGTCAGGAAAAAGGGCTTGATGGGTAACATTGATAAAAAACGTACGCTGATTGCGGCCATTCGCCGAAATGCGCTGGCAGGCTACAGTGATATGGAGCTGGGGATCACCGATGATGACCTTCGCTTCAAGACGTGGGAAGAGATCATCAAGCCTCATTCCAGTGCTGTCATTATTGCGATGATGGATACGTCGGGTAGTATGGGTGTGTTTGAAAAGTATATCGCCCGCAGCTTTTTCTTCTGGATGGTACGGTTTCTACGCACCAAGTACGAAAAGGTCGAGATCGTTTTCATTGCCCATCATACGGATGCCAAGGAAGTGACGGAGGACACCTTTTTCTCGAAAGGGGAGAGCGGGGGGACGATCTGCTCCTCTGCTTACAAAAAAGCGTTGGAGATCATCGATAGCCGCTACCCGACATCGCAGTACAACATTTACCCGTTCCATTTTTCCGATGGCGACAACCTCACATCAGACAATGAGCGCTGCGTAAAGCTGGTAAAAGAGCTCATGGAGAGATGCAACATGTTCGGCTATGGGGAAGTGAATCAGTATAATAGGCACAGCACCCTTATGTCAGCGTATCGCCACATCAAGGAGCCGAAATTCATGCATTGTGTCATTCGGGAAAAGGGCGAGGTATACAAGGCGTTGCGTACTTTCTTTGGCAAGAAAGAAGCTGTGAGGTAATCCATAGAAGCAACCGGGCGAGAAATCGTCCGGTTGACTTGTATTTGTTTGCATGAGTCGGATGAACAAAATGTGAGGGGTGTTACTATGTATCCACAAAAGCATCGGATGCGCAACACGGGAGCCTTCACTTTCTTGGCATACTTTACATTGGGCGCAGGTGTACTGCTATTTTCCATCGGTTTATACAATGCGACGGGTCTTCAGCTGCACGAAAAGGGGTATTATATCGCATGCATGCTTCTGGTGGCAGTTGGATCGATTTTGACGCAAAAAGTAGTGAGAGATAATGCAGAGGATCGGGCGATTATTGAGGAGCAGGAAAGAGAATTTAACTTGAAGGTATCGAAAGTGGAGAAAGAAACGCCGAAATAGCCCTTATCAGGATAATCCTGACACCTACGGATACACTTGCGGTTGGAGTGTTCTGACCAAAATTGGCCGGGGATGCAGCTATCGGGGGAACCGGAACCAATCGATCGCATAATAAAACCGTCAGAGTCATGCCCTGACGGTTTTTCGAATGAGCTCGATAAACTCCTCTGCTTTCTCAATATGTGGAGCGTGCCCCACATTTTCCATGACAATCTCCTGATAGGAACCACCCGCGCGCTGATATTGTTCAAGCACGTTACGAATTTGGGAGACCATCGGCTGCGGGGGATATTCGTCTTCCCCCGGCCATCCGGGGACATAGCCAAGCTTGCCCAGCGTACCGAAATCAGCAAGCGACTGATCCGAGACAATGGCATCATCTGCACCGCGAATCCATAAAATCGGACACTTCGGCTCCATTTGGACAATCCCGGACAAATTTACGTATTTGGGAGAAATCGCATTCGTAATTCCTGTCGTTCCAGGAGCAACACCGGGCCAATCGTTCACGTATTCAAAGGTACCGGGGTAAAAGTCCTCTCCCGTTCTCGTAGAGAGTATGGCGCGCACATAACGGTCTTCCTGCTCTGGACCAACTTGGAATGGGGGCTTGAAATAAAGCTGATTCATGACATTGCGAGGACTGGAGGGAGATTCATTGCTCATATCCTTGGCTGCAATCCTTTTGACCAGCTCGGAGTTGACGGCTCCCCCACCTGAACCCGAGAAGCTGCTAAAGCACGGGGTGCCAGCTATATCCTTGGTTCCACCAAAGCCGTAAGGGGACATAGGGGCGATGAGAATCAGAGAGCGGACTTCCTGCGGGTGATCGATGGCAAACTGCATCGCGATCCCGCCACCCAACGACCAGCCGGCAAGATGGACAGGTGTTGGCAAGTCCAATGCCCGAATAAACGAATGAAGGTCATCCGACCAGTCTCGCAAACCGCGTGTCGCATCAATGGGCAATGCTTCACTTGCTCCATAGCCTCGCATATCAGGTGCATATACACGGTACTGGTCACATAGCGCCGCAATGGTATCATCCCAGAACAAGTTGGCTGACGCATTGCCGTGAATGAGGAGGAGCGGTTCTCCTTCCGGTACGCCTGCTGTTAGGTAGGAAACGAGCAATCGATCGGTCTGAATCGTTTTGGTTTCGATTCGTGCATCCATCAATGATGTGCCTCCTTTCGAATGATTGATATCAGAATATTCTTATTATATACCTATTCAGTTACAAAATGAAAAAAGAAAACAACCGCCATTGAAAAGGCGGTTGCAGGAAGGCTACATATGGAGACCACGCATTTGCTGTTCGATTTTCTCAAAGCCGCCAGAAACCTTAACGACTTCGTCTTTTTGCTCAGAAACGAGAACAAGCACTTCTTCCAGGCTCTCTTTGTTCTTGTCAGTAATATCGGCGTTGACTTCTACTTTTGCGCCGACTTCCTGAATCATGCTGTGAACATGGACGATGAACTCTTGCAGATTCTTCGTTTTATCTGCGAAGTTTTGCATGTAGTTGTCTACATTGGTGAACATTTCTTGTACTTCGAGGATGCCCTCGCTATTTTTCTCAAAAGACGTCTGTGACTCGGAAATCATATCCGATACGAGCTTCATTTTTTCACGAATGGTCATGAGCAAGCTCGAGATCGACTCGGAGGATAGCTTGGAGGATTCAGCGAGCTTGCGTACTTCATCTGCTACGACAGCAAATCCTCGGCCGTGTTCACCTGCCCGAGACGCTTCAATCGTGGCATTGAGTGCCAACAGGTTGGTTTGTGCAGAAATATCGGAAATGGTTTGAATGATTTTCCCAATCGATTCGGTTTCTTTATTGAGCTCTTGAATCAGCTGGTTCGTACCTTGGATGTCCGTGATGAATCGTTCAAAGTCATTGCCGATGTTGCCAATGCGTTTTCCACTCTCGCTAGTGGCTTCTTTGGTCGATTCTACGTACTCATGCATCTCTGTAACAGAGCGGGTCATGTCCTCAACTTGCAGATTCGTCGAGCTCATTTCCCGACGCAGCTCGTCCGTATTGCTAGTCTGGACCGTAAAGGACTCCATAATGTCTTGCAGGGAAGCAACGGTTTCGACAGCGCGAACATTTACACCATCTGTTACCTTGTTCAAATTCTCTTGATAGTCTTGCATAGAGGTGAGAGACTCGTTGATCTGATCGAGAACACGTTGCAACGATTCCTTCGAGGCAATCGCTTCTTGCTTTTGTTGCTCACTTTCCTCTTGCAGTTTGTTATTGAATACAGCATGCATCATGCTCGTGATAGAGACGAAGCAGAAGGTGAGCAGGAAGTACATCAGGTCAAGATTGCTTGTCGAATGGAAAATCAATTCTCTCTGTGTCAGGAAGTAGTAAGAGACAATGCCTAATGTCGATACAATGGTCAAAATATTGATGAGTCGGTCTTGATAAATCCCCATGACGGCTACAAAGAACATAATGGTCATGATATTGATCATATGCGGGTCCAGTCCAACTACAATGAACATGAAGATCCCGATTACGACTAAGTTGAAGAACTTCATGAAGGGCGCTGCTTTTTCACGGAAGCTCGGGCGATTGGAGATGTAAGTAAAAGGTGCCAGTACGCCATACAAAATACCCAGTATTGTGAAAACGAATGTGTACGAGACGCCTAGAAAGAGGTTTAAGACCTGAACAACCGTAATAATACTTGCGAATACGATTACGACCCAATTGTTTCTTCTTCTCAATAGATCAATGTTATCCATGTTACCCACCTACCTCGACTTTTACTTGATTGGACGACGACGAATTGTACCAGGAATATTTCGGATCGTGCTTATTGTCATAGACATCTTTTAGATGAAAGAGGGTCGGAATGGCATCGGCCCCTTTGTAAAAGACGATATCTTTGGTCTGAGTCGCCTTTACTTGATACTTCGTGTTAATAAATTTAAAAAAAGTTGGATCTGCTACCCCGATTGCGTGGGTATAGCCATGCTTTTCAGCGTAATCTATCATCAAGCAAATTCCTTTTTGCCCTAGTTGTCCACGGTATTTCGGCAAAACAGCAAGACTGTCTACCTCCATTACTTTCATATCTTCTGTAACAACATCCTGAAATAGTGATTTCATATAAGCACTTGATTTGGAAAAGGGCGTCATTTCAAATGTTCCACCTGCTTCACCATCATCGGCAAGTAGGAGGAATTGTGCGGAGCCTTCTTTCGCGTACTCCATCTCGAAGCCCATGCTTGTCCATACTGTTTCTTTGATTTCATGAAATTTAGCTAACTCTTGTACGGTTTCTACTTGTTTGTACATAACTTCTCCACTCCATCGTTTTCTGATTACCGTGTTGTGTATGTTTGACGTCCCAAAAGTTATGTTTTTCCATTCTGTTGCAAAAATGAGAGTGCTTTCATCCCCCTTTCAAAAAACGAAACACAAAAAAAGGCCGTTCCATCGGAATGGAACAACCGAAGCTACCAACATCAAAAAAATTGTTCCAAGATGATGGCAACCCGGCTATCATGGTCAAAGACTGTAGACCCGTGGTTTTGCGTCGCCACCTTTCGATGACTTTGCCTTTTGCATTTATTAGCAAAACTTGTAAAAGTGTGTCGAATTTTGCTGGACATAATCATGCAAAATATAAGACAAAAGATATACTTTGTCAAGTTTTGGTAGGGTAAAGAAACTAATTGTTCATAAAGTATAGACGAACAAAAAACCATTTGTGATATCAACTAGTCCTTCATTCATAGGCGTTAGGTTAGGGTACGCAGAATGTCTTCCCCAGTGATATCGAATGTGAACTGCTGACCATCCATCCAAATTTACTTTATATAAACGTACTTTCCCCTGTTTGATGAAAGAGAAACCTTCTGAAAAAGTTTTTGGTGTTTGAATGCACGTAGCCGCTCAGGAGTTGAATGGAATACATATAAATCACCCGTAACAAAAATTTTCCAACCATCCGATAACTAGAAGGAATAGGAGGGGATATTATGAAGGAAGCAAAAGTGATTCAATTCTACTTTTCCGGAGGCGGTGAAACGATTAGCATCGAATCCACGGAACCGGAAGAGATCATTCAAATGGTCGCTAATCAAAACGACGGATGGCTCCAGTATGATGATGTTGTCATCAACGTGAGAAATGTTTCATATATCAAAGTGTGCAATCAGGCGTAAGGATAGGAAACGGGTGTATAGCTCCAACACAAAAAAGCTCTCCATTGAATGTGGAGGGCTTTTTCGTGATGGAGGTAGCCAGGCATTTTCCCCAATTATTTGGCGTATATTTCTAAGGTGCTTTTGTTTACTAAAGTATCGACTATTCCTTGCTAATGTGCTATCATGATACCTTGTTAACGTATTACCACTTTATCAGAGTAAAATATAGAGTAGGGAAACGAGGGGGATCATCACGATGAAGAAAATAGCATGGATGTCATTGTTGTTGGGTGCGGTGGTTTCGTTGGTAGTGGGCTGTTCCAGCGCAAAAACTGGCGCTGACGCGAATAAGTTGATTATCGGAATTGATGATAAGTTTGCACCGATGGGTTTCCGGGATGAGAAAAATGAGCTAGTCGGTTTTGATATTGATTATGCACGTGCAGCTGGCGAAAAAATGGGAAAACAAGTTGAGTTTCAAACAATCGACTGGAGTGCAAAAGAGTCTGAACTAAACAGTGGTCGTATTGACTTGATCTGGAATGGATATACGATTACAGATGAGAGAAAAGGGAAGGTTCTCTTTACCAAGCCTTATCTGAAAAACGCACAAGTAGTGGTCACGAAGGCAAATAGCAACTTGGCCAAGCTGTCAGACTTGGCCGGTAAAGCAATTGGTTTGCAAAAGCTGTCTTCCGCAGCTGACGCGATTAATGCGAGTGATATCAAAAATCAGGTCCAATCGATTACCGAGTTCCCTGATAACGTACTGGCACTGAGTGATTTGAAGATCGGTCGCGTAGAAGCAGTCGTCATCGACCAGATTGTGGCCGATTACTATATGGCAAAAGAGCCGGGAGCATTTAAGCAGTTAGAAGAATCGCTGTCTCCTGAGGAATATGGAATTGGCGTCAAAAAAGGCAACGAGGCATTGCAAAAAGAGCTGCAAAAAGCACTGGATGCAATGAATCAGGATGGTACAGCTGCAAAAATATCGGAAAAATGGTTCGGCGAAAATCGTGTATTGAAATAAGAGAACAGCGATGGCTTCGCCGCATGATTGGCGAAGCCACGCTTTTATTTTCAGGATTAGGAGCATACCCAGATGAGCGTAGACTACATTCTCTCCATTACGAAGCCCATGCTAGAAGGAGCGCAGATGACGGTGCTGTTGTTTCTCATCGCCATTCTGCTTTCCATTCCATTAGGTTTTCTGATCACCTTACTGGCAAAGAGCAGTAATAAGGCGCTGGCCTGGCTCGCGCATACGTATGTGTATGTGATGCGTGGGACGCCTCTCTTATTGCAGCTGTTGTTTATTTGCTTCGGGCTGCCTCTCTTGCCCGTAGTGGGAGATTATTTGGTGATGGATCGGTTCGTCGCTGCATGTGTCGGTTTCGTGCTGAATTACGCAGCGTATTTCGCGGAGATTTTTCGTGGAGGACTGCTGTCGATCGACAAAGGACAGTACGAAGCGGCGCAGGTACTCGGCTTTAGCAAATGGCAGACAACCAACAAGATTATTTTGCCTCAAATGTTTCGCGTGGCTTTACCTGCCGTCGCAAATGAATCAATTACCCTTGTAAAAGACACAGCGCTGCTCTATGCAGTTGCCGTCCCAGAATTGCTTCACTTTGCACAAACGGCTGTGAATCGTGACTTTACCATCGTTCCGTTTTTTATTGCCGGAATCATTTATTTGTTGATGACGCTATTGTTGACGTTGTTCTTTAAGTGGCTGGAAAAAAGGTTCAAATTCGAATAAAGGGCTGGCATAATATGGATATCATTCAAGTATCAAATCTAAAAAAATCGTTTGGCAATCAGGAAGTTTTGCGAGATGTCTCGTTTTCGGTGAAAAAGAACGAAGTCGTGGCAGTAATCGGGCCTTCTGGCTCCGGTAAAAGCACGATGCTGCGCAGCTTGGTCAACCTCGAGCAGGTGAATGGTGGTAGCATTCGTGTGCAGGATGATTATTTGGTGAAGGACGGCGTCTATGCCGGTAACCAGGAAATCAAGCAGATCACGTCGAGAATGGGCATGGTCTTCCAGCATTTTAATCTGTTCCCTCATCTAACGGTGAAGGAAAATCTGGAGATCGCACCACGTGTAGTCAAAGGTGTGGCGTCTTCAGACATCCGGAAAATGAGTGCAGAGCTCTTGGAAAAGGTCGGTCTGTCTGATAAGGCAGACGCGTATCCAGCGAAGCTCTCAGGCGGACAGAAGCAGCGTGTAGCGATCGCCAGAGCACTGATGATGAACCCGCAAATCTTGTTGTTTGACGAGCCTACGTCTGCACTCGATCCCGAACTGACGGGTGAGGTCCTGCAAGTCATCAAGCAGCTTGCCCAGGAGCATATGACGATGATGGTAGTGACGCATGAGATGGGATTCGCACGCGAGGTGGCGAACCAAATCATGTTTATGGACAAAGGGGAATTCGTAGAGTCGGGGACACCGGAGCAATTGTTTACAAACGCTAAATTTGAGCGGACGAAATCTTTTTTGCATCGCGCGTTAAAATAGAGAAGATCAACAACAAATGCCCTCAGTGTCGAGAAGACAGACTGAGGGCATTTTGTATAGACAGGCTACATCACCTGATAGTTCAAGTACCGTTGGCTGATGAACGAATGAAAATGATCGCTGAACGAGTCAGCATTTAAAAACGCATTGTAAGCGTAAGGAGTGACCCGACAGTAAACGAGCTCGCGTCCATCGTGAAAACGGATGTAGAGGTGGCTTGTGGCCAGATCGTAGCGTGCAGCTTTGATCAATTTCGAATCCAGTTCCTTGTAGGTAATTTCTTGAGGTTGATTCTGACGTGGCAGAAATTGGCGGAAAAAAGATCTCAATGTACGTGAAAACTCCTTTATCTAAAAATCGGCTTATCTATTTCTACGAGTCTTCATTTTACGCAAAAATTTGGATTCGGAATACAAAAATAGCACACCGATTGCAAAATAGGCTAAGAGAACCGTATTCAGAACAATCATTGGAAAGTGGGCAAGCATGTAAGTGCCTCCTGTTAGAGAGAATGAAGTCACGAATGAAAAGTAACCTGCTCCAAAAAAGTGAAAATCTTCTTTTTGCTTCGTTCTATGGGCCTATCATCTGGTTGAGTGTAGAAAGGAATGATCATCCGAAAGTATGTAGACTCATGAAAAACGTTGTCGAATATAGTCTATATTACCTATTTTATTATTGTCAATAATTACATAGCACCAAAAGTGTAATTCGAAATTCCCTTGATAAACTACCTTGTATCACGAGGTATAGTGTGATAATCTCTAGGCATATCACGGGGAGGAGATGCTTTTATGAACAAGGAGTTGTTGAAAGGAAGCATTGATCTATTGCTTCTCTCGCTGATCGCACAAAAAGATCAGTACGGCTATGAGTTGGCCAAGAAGATTCGCGATAAAAGCGATGAGCTGTATGAAATCGGTGAAGGCACATTATATCCTGCTCTTAAGAGACTGGAGACGCAAAAGGCAGTGGAGTCTTACTGGGGGGAAGCCAACGAAGGCGGACGCCGCAAATATTATCGGATTACCAAGACGGGCCAAGGGCTTCTGCAAGACAAGATGAAGGATTGGCAGAGCTTGAGTAGACTCATTTTGCTTTGCAATGAGGGAAGTGAGTAACGAATGAAGCTCGAACAATATGCAGAACAGGTTGTCAGTCGCTTGCCATGCTCGAAATGGGAAAAGCAGGATGTCAAAGATGAGCTGATGGATCATTTGAACAGCATGAAAAGTGAGCTGATCGAAGAAGGCTATGAAGAACAGGAAGCCGTTTTACTGACCATTCAACGATTTGGTTCGACGAAAGCAATCAGTCGGCAACTGTCTGAGTCCATGCCGCTCATTGATAAATACATCCGTAAATGGGTCATGACCTTGTTTTTCTTGTATGTAGCTATCTCTAGTTATCTCTTGTTATTGTCACTGGATCGCTTCCGACGCAGAGCTTTTACCGTGGAATGGAAGCAAAGGATGCTGGAATACGGCGTCCCGCAATATACGCATCTGTTCCAAAATACGAAACCATTTCATACCTTGGTGGATTACGTTTTTCATTATGACAATTACAACTTTGGCACTGTCATGTATAACCTGATTGGCAATGTCATGTTGTTTGTTCCGCTCGGGTTGTTGCTGCCGTTGATATTTATGTCCTTTCAAAGCGTGCATCGCGTGTTTTTTGTCGCGCTTTCGGCCAGTCTCATCATCGAAACCTTGCAGCTATTGTTTTCGTTAGGCAGCTTTGATGTCGATGATTTGCTGCTAAACGTACTCGGTGGTTTAATTGGCTATGGGATGTTTCGAGTAGGGGCGTCGATGATCCGCAAGCGACGGAGCAATAACAAATTTGATGACGATCTGTCTGCCTCCTCTTTTTAGCAGGACAAAAGTTGTAAAAGCTTTTTGAGTGACCGGGGTCGCACAATTGTAAGGCGGCCTTGGCAAAGGCTTTAGCCATTTTTTTTGCATATGTACATCGTAATGCGATATACATAGTGAATCGATTTAGGAGGGTTTTTATGAAACGATCACCGATTTTCCTTATAGCATTTGTGCTCCTGATCCAAGTCGTAGTTGGCTGTGAGAGCAACAAGGCTACCGAACAGGTGCAGTCGAAGCAGCACTCAGATTTTACTTTTGATGTGAAGCCAGATACCTTCGAATTATTCGTCGAGAGAGACGGAGTGAAGGAAAGCGCTTCGGAGCCGATGCCTGCGCGCAAGGTAACGAATGTACAAAAAGGTGAACAAGAGATTGCTTGGAGCTACCCAGACGATCAGTTGGATGTCTCGATCAAAAAGAAAGAGGATCATTTGCAAATCACCCTGACCTCTAAAGGAACAGAGAGCTTTTCCTGGCCGACAGTAAAAGGAGCAAGCTACATGGTGCCCTTGGGAGAAGGGAAATGGATTCCTGCGAATGACAGCAAATGGCAGTCCTTTTTAAAAGAAGAGAGTCTTAGCTTTGCTGAGTCTTTTTCCATGCGCTTTTTTGCTGTGAACAAGAGCAACTATACGCTGATGTACGTCGTGGACAATTTGTTTAACAACACCGTTGATTTTGTCATTGATCCGACGATTGGGTTTACGTTTTCGCACGAGTTCCCCACGATTAATCCGGACAAGACCTACGGGTTCCGCTTGTATGTCACAGACAACGATCCGGTTAGTGTAGCAGGTGTTTACAAGCAATATGTCAAGGAGCAGGGAGGCCTGCTGACCCTGGCTGAAAAAGCAAAAGCCAATCCGAATATTGAAAAGCTTTACGGCGCTCCTCATTTTTACTTGTGGAACAAGAGCTTCTTATCTGTCAACGACGTGAAATGGAATGCACTGAAAACGAAACTGAACGCGAGCTTCATCGGGGCACTTGAGGAAATCTTGGCTTCCAATGAAGTGGACGGAAAAGAGAGCATCCAGCAATTCCGCGAGATTCAGAAGCAGGATTACGTCGCGGATTATCAAAAAAAAGCACTCCTTAGCGGGTTGAATTATGCTTTGCGTTCCCGTGAGTTTTACACTCCGCAGCGATTTCCACATGTCGAAGAAGAGGTAAAAAGATCGTTTGGAAAAGGGATCGACACGTTGACAGAATCACAGCTGTACGACATGAACAAAAAGGTGCTGAAAAGTGTGCTCCAAGATGTCGTTCCACCTGTGGAACAGTGGGGGAATGCCGACTCTACTGATCTCTTGAAAGAAATGAAAGCGGCGGGGATTGATCGGGCATGGATCGGTTTGCCAGATTGGACAGCAGCCTACATGAAGCCAGCGTTCATTCAAAAGGCGAATGAGACAGGCTATTTGATCGCCAGCTACGATTCCTACCATTCGATTCATCGGGAGGAAAATCCCGATTGGAACACAGCTATTTTCAAGGATAAGAGCTTGTACGAGAACGCAACGATTTCAAAGAAAAATGGAGAGAAGAAAGCTGGTTTTCTCCAACAGGGGAGATTGCTGAATCCGACTCTATCACTGCCGAGTGTCAAACAGCGCATGGATGAAATCATGAGTAACGATGTTGCCTTTAATTCGTGGTTTATTGATGTGGATGCAGCAGGAGATTTCAACGATGATTATTCGCCACAGCACACGACGACTGAGGCCGAGGATATGAAGGCAAAGCTTGCGCGTATGGACTACATTCGCGATGAAAAGAAGTTGGTTATCGGGTCTGAAACTGGAAATGATTTCGCCAGTCAGAGTATCGCCTTTGCCCATGGCATTGAGACGCCTGTCATCAAATGGGCCGATCCGGACATGCGAAAAAACAAGCAAAGCCCGTATTATGTAGGAGGCTACTGGTCCCCGGCGGGAGAGGTCCCAGAACGATACGCCAAACAGGTTCCGATCAAGGGAGAGTATCGTCATGTATACATTGATCCTGCCTATTCTTTGCCACTGTACAAGCTCGTGTACAACAATGCAGTGATCACGAGTCATCACTGGGAGTGGGGCAGTCTGAAGGTAAAGGATGAAGTCGGCACCCGTATGCTCAAGGAGCTGCTTTACAATGTACCGCCGCTTTATCATTTGGATAAAAAGATGTGGGATGAAAACCAACCATTAATCACGAACTATTTGAAGGTATGGTCTCCTTTCCATAAAAAAGCGGTGCAGCAAGAAATGACCGATTATCGCGTCTTGTCCGAGGACAGGCTCGTGCAGAAGTCGGTTTATGGGGAGGATCTGCAAGTGATCGCCAACTTCTCTGAGCAAGATTTCACGTACGAGGGGCAAGTGGTGAAGGCCAGATCAGCTCTGATTATGAACAGGAACGATAAACAAACCTTCTTTGCTCCAGCGCAGTAAGAACGATTTGAAAAAGGCTGTCCGCGAAAATGAAGCGGCAGCTTTTTTTATGCTAAGGAGTGGGTGGGTATTTCTTGCTTTTCAAATCGTATTGGAGTCGATTAATGAAGTTCATGGAAATACGGGAATAATGCCGTTCCTCCGAGCGTACCCACCCATAATAGACGGGTTGTTGATAAGGAATATCCAAATCAAGCGTAATTGAATCGGAGTCTTGCAAATGAGGATCATGAACAAAAGAGTAGTCCAGTCCGATGGTTACCGCGAGATTTTGCCGGATTGCATTGCGGAGCGCTTCTGTGTTGTTCGACGTAAACAAAATGTCGACGGGACCGTAAGTCGCGGCAAAATCCTCTACGAACCATTTGACGTAGTCGTCGTTGTACAGGACGAAGGATTGCTTGCGAAGCTCTTCAGGTGTGACGGAATTCTGGTAGGCAAGTGGCGAGTTTTTGCCTACGCCAACGACCATTTTTCCCTCTAGCAACTGTTCGAACACCAAGCCGAGGCCTTCGCTCTTTTTGAGAAGGTTCTCATGGATAATGACCAGACCAATGTCCAGCTTGTCCTGGAGAATGTCCTCTAATATTTCCTGTGTGCCTTTTTCGGCAATTTCGGTACGGATGTAAGGATAATCTTTTTTAAAGCTCGCGACGGCATCGACCAGAAGATTCATGGGACCGGGAATCGTCGCCAGTCTCAGTTCTCCGCTCAACGTGTTCGTATAGTTTTGTGCTTCCTCCCAAATCTCCTGGATCGTTCCCAATGCTTCAAACGCTTTTTTGATGATGATGCGTCCTTCAGAGGTCGGTACAGCTCCGAGACGCGAACGTGAAAAAAGAGTAACGCCCAGCTCAGCTTCCAAACTGGAGAGCGACTGGCTGATGGCGGAGAGGGTGATATGCTTGTTCTGAGCGGCTTTGGTCAAGGAGCCTGCCTTCGCTATTTCTACGATATATTCCAGTTGTTCCAGATGCATTTGGTAAGATCACATCCTTTAGTCGTACTTAAGGAAGGGTAAGTATGTTTACATATTTTTAAATATAAAAGAGTCCTATAATGAAAGCAAGGCAAGAGATCAGTTACAAGAGACATAATAGATGGAGGCGTTTACCATGGCGAGACTGGAAGGGAAAGTAGCGATCGTAACAGGTGGAGCAAGTGGAATCGGAGAAACGACCGTCCGTCTCTTCGCAAAAGAAGGGGCGAAAGTCGTGATTGCTGACTTTTCTCCACGTGGAAATGAATTGGCGGAAGAGCTGAATCTAGCGGGCTTCGATGCGTTGTTCGTGAAAACGGACGTAACGAAAGAAGATGCAGTAAAAAATATGGTGAGCGCCACTGTAGTAAAGTACGGAAAGGTAGACATTTTGTTTGCCAATGCGGGTATCGCGAAAGACGCACCTGGTCATCTGTTGAGCTTGGATGACTGGCAAAGAACAATTGATATCAATCTGACTGGCGTATTCTTGTGCGATAAATATGTCATCGAGCAAATGCTGGCGCAAGGGACTGGCGGCGCGATTGTCAACTGCGGCTCGATCCATAGCCATGCCGGAAAAGCAGGTGTGACAGCCTACTCTTCCGCCAAAGGTGGCGTGAAGCTCCTGACCCAGACACTGGGACTTACGTATGCCAAGCAAGGGATTCGCGTAAATGCGGTCTGCCCGGGCTACATTGATACACCACTGATTGCTGGGCGCAATGAGTCTTTGAATGAGCACCTGATCGGGTTACATCCGATGGGACGTTTGGGTAAACCAGAAGAAGTCGCTAAGGCCGTTCTGTTCCTTGCCAGCGATGATGCCTCCTTCGTCACAGGGACAAGCCTGCTGGTCGATGGCGGATATACAGCGCAATAAGATGTTCTTTCTCCTCGCGTAGATTTTGTCTGCTCGGGGAGATTTTTTTTTGGTAAGACTCCATCGGACAAATGCCCTACACTATCGTCCAAGCGGGCGTAAAACCGTTCGAATAGGATGGGAATAAGCGATTACGCAACGGGGAGGGAGGAGTTTTGCCAACTTTTATAGGCAAGGTGACCATTACCAATAATGTCGGGAATATCAACTTTGGCGATACGGCAAACAACTCTCCGAAAAGCGTAATCAAATCGTTTTCCGGTTCGGGTGGCAACAATAGCGGCAATGTAGTGAAGGTCATCAATGAAAATAGCCAAACCAATACATGGGTGGGTTTAGGGGCTGCTGGAATGAAGACAGTGAAGGAAAAGAAACGGGTCCGTCGCACAGCCCGAAAAGGCAAAAAGAAAAAGTAGCCTTGAAAAAGGCCGCGTGTGAAAGTGGACAAGCTCGATAATAGCGTTTAGATTAAGACTATTGCGAATTTATGTGAATTGAGATAAAAAAGATGAAAGACGTCGTAGAAAGGAAGCAAACCAAATGACGAAAACAAATGAGGAATCACTCCTATTTACCCGTGTGAACAAGGACACGCAGGCATTGCCGATTTCTATTGAGGATTGGGAGAAACAGGCGCGAGAGGTTTTGCCGGATGGGCCATTTGATTATGTTGCCGGGGGATCTGGGGCAGAGGAAACGCTGGTAGAAAACCGGACAGCTTTTTCCCGTTGGGCAATCATTCCACGGATGATGCGGGATGTGACGAATCGTACGCTTGGTATTTCGATGTACAATCAAGCGTTGCGCACACCGATCTTTTTGGCACCTGTAGGCATGCAGACGATTTCACATCCCGATGGAGAGCTGGCGTCTGCCAGGGCGGCAGCAGCAGCTGGAGTGCCGTTCGTAGCCAGTACAGTTTCCGCTCACTCACTCGAGCAGATTGCTGAAGTGATGGGCGATGCCTATCGCTGGTTCCAGCTCTATTGGTCGAACGATCGAGAGGTTTCTGCGAGCATGGTCAGACGAGCGGAAAAGTCAGGCTATTCTGCTATTGTCCTCACGGTAGATACCGTCATGCTAGGGTGGAAGCGCAGAGACTTCCGCAACGGGTATTCGCCACTGCGCGAAGGAAAAGGACTGGCGAATTACTTGACAGACCCTGTATTTTGCTCGCGACTCCCTGAGGTAACGCCGGAGAATGCAGTGGAGGAAGTGTTGAAAAACATTTATCATCCAGCGCTGAATTGGAACGATATCGCCTTTTTGCGTGAGCATACCCGTCTGCCGATTTTGGTAAAAGGCATTTTGCATCCGGATGATGCGCGCCTTGCCCTAGAGCATGGTGTAGATGGAATCATCGTCTCCAATCACGGTGGGAGGCAGATGGATGGGGCTATTTCTACGCTGGATGCGTTGCCGGCGATTGCCGAGGTGGTAGCTGGTAAAATACCGGTCTTGCTCGACAGTGGCGTGCGTACAGGAGCAGATGTCGTTAAAGCGATTGCTTTAGGGGCGAATGCCATCCTGATTGGTCGCCCATTCTTGTATGGACTGGCTGTTGCCGGCGAGCAAGGCGTAGCGAGTGTGTTAGATACACTTATCCATGAATTTGACGTTGCGATGGCGCTGTCTGGCAGCAATTCTATCGCAGACCTTAATCGCAGCATTCTTGCACGATTGTAAGGGGAAGCAGCCCGTTCATACCCATTGTTGAAAGAAATGAGCCAGTCTACATGCACTGGTTCTTTTTTTTTATCAAAAAAGTTATTTCTACCAAAGTTGTTCTCGTTGAACTTTCGGAAAAACATGGTAAAATGGAGCGATCTTGTATTCAGAACGTTACGATCCTTCTGTAAGGATTATTTTTTTTGACTATATCCGAAAGTATAAACAGGAGATTGAAATGAAAAACCAAATGATATCTTCACTGACACCCCAAGATTGGGCGGGGCTATTACGTGAAAAAGATGGTGAGCTGAACATGGTTGTGAATGAGCTGGCAGATGTCAAATACGCTTTGGACCAATCCACGATCTTGGCAATTACGGACCATAAGGGGATTATTTTGCGGGCAAATGAGCAATTTTGCCGCATATCGAAATACGAACGAAGCGAACTGATTGGAAATGACCATCGGATTCTTAATTCGGGTTACCATCCGAAAAGCTTTTTTAAAGAAATGTGGTCTTGTATTCGATCTGGCCAGGTCTGGCGGGGAGAAATTCGCAATTGCGCAAAAGATGGCAGCTATTATTGGGTCGATACAACCATTGTCCCATTTAAGAACCAAGCGGGCGAAATCTATCAATACCTTTCCATTCGCAGTGATATCACAGCTCGCAAGCAGATGGAAGACGAGCTCAAACGGAGTGAAGAAAAGTATCGCATCATCGCAGAAAACACGTCGGATATCATCAGCATCATCAACCTGGATGGGGAGTTTCTCTATTTGTCTCCGTCTCACAAGCGTGTGTGGGAGCATACCGTTCCTGATGAGGAAATCCATAACCTGTTCGAGTGGATTGTGGAGGATGACCGAGATATTTTTGCTTATGCGATTCAGCATGCCTTCTCTACGCGTAAGGAGTACATGGTAGAATGCCGAATTAATACCCAAAGAAACGATGTTATCTGGACGGAAAGCAAAATAAATCCGATTATGGACGAAGAAGGAAATGTAACCAAGCTGCTTCTCATTACCCGTGACGTCACAGACCGGAAACAGTCCGAAGAGACGATTCACCACTTGGCTTATCACGATGCGTTGACAGATCTGCCGAATCGACGAATGTATGTCCAACAGCTCAGCAAGGAAATGATGCAGGCTAAGCGTTTCCAATCGAGTCTGGCTGTGCTGTTTTTGGATTTGGACCGCTTCAAGGATGTGAACGATTCATTCGGTCATGATGTAGGGGATATGTTGCTGATCGAAGCATCCAAGCGTCTACAGGCATGTCTCAAGCCAGGAGATGTTGTGGCCAGGTTGGGTGGAGATGAATTTACGATTATGCAGAACCAACTACTAGATCGCAACGAAGCGACTGCGTTGGCAGAGCAGATCATGTATCAGCTGCAGCGTCCGTTTGAATTGGATGGTCATGTATTCAACGTGTCGTGCAGCATCGGCATAGCCTTGTACCCGCAGGATGGTGACAATCCCGAAGATTTGTTGAAACGAGCCGATACAGCATTGTATACCGTGAAATCGCGCGGGAAGAATGGCTATGACTTTTTCGATCCGACGATGGAGTCGAAGTCGCTGGAGCGTATCTTGATGGAAAATGAGATGCGGAAAGCCATTGAACAAGAGCAGTTCCAAATTTACTACCAGCCCAAAATCGATATCGCGACAAGTGCGATGACGGGCATGGAGGCGCTCGTCAGATGGGTGCATCCAGAGCTGGGCATCATTCCGCCGAATCGCTTTATTCCAATCGCTGAAGAGACGGGGATGATCCTGGCGCTTGGGGAATGGATTTTGAAACAGGCGTGCAAACAAAACAAAAACTGGCACGATCAAGGATATACGCTAAAGGTCTCTGTGAATTTGTCAGCGAGACAGATCTATCAAAAAGATCTGGTCGAGATGATCAAGGATATTCTTCAGGAAACAAAGCTGTCTCCTCATTGGCTGGAGCTCGAGATTACGGAGAGCATTTTTGTCAAAATGGAAGAGGCGACGGCAGTTCTGCAACAGATTCGGGACATTGGAATCCAAATTTCGATTGATGATTTTGGGACAGGCTATAGCTCGTTTAGTTATATTAAAAGCTTGCCAGTCGATACGATCAAAATTGACGCCTCGTTTATTCGCGACATTCACCACAACCAAGAAAGTCAGGCGATTGTAAAAGCGATTGTTACCATCGCACAAAGTCTCAATATGAATGTCATCGCTGAGGGAATTGAGCTCCATGATCAAGTAGCGGCTTTGAAGGAAAATGGCTGTGACCACGGTCAAGGCTATTTGTTCAGCAAACCGCTTCCGACAGATGATTTCGATCAGTTATTGCGTCAAGAGCTGCAATAATATGGCAGGAAGTAAAGCCGGGTGAGAACATCCGGCTGTTTCTTTTGTGTGGTACTATAGGAGGCGGACAAAAACATAAGTGCAAGTGTGCAGCTAGAAAGGGAGGCCCCTCGTGGGAAAGTTTTCGGGTAAGACTGTTGTCGCTATTGCAAGTTTGGTGTTGATGTGGGGATTAAGCTGGTCGATCTACAAAATGTCACTCGCCTATACGCCACCGATTTTATTCGCAGGAATGCGTTCGCTGATCGGTGGACTTCTGCTTGCTTTATTCATTTTACCGAAATGGAAAAAGATCAACTGGCGTGAAAACTGGTTGCGCTATTGTATATCTGCCTTTCTGAATACATTGTGCTTTTATGGTATTCAGACGGTTGGACTCGTGTATTTGCCAGGTGGATTATTCTCTGTGTTGGTGTACTTCCAGCCAATCTTGATTGGACTCTTTGCCTGGTTGTGGCTGGGTGAGAGCATGACAGTGCTCAAAATCATTGGGCTGATCATGGGATTCCTTGGGATACTTGCGGTTAGTGCAGATGGACTGACTGGACAGGTTTCCATCGTGGGCGTCATTTTAGGCTTGTTGACGGCTCTGACTTGGGCGATGGGCGTGATCTATGTGAAAAAAGTCAGTGCCAAGGTAGATTCGCTGTGGATGGTTGCCATGCAATGCATCATCGGTGGCGCGGCCTTAACTCTTTTGGGGACAGGCGTAGAAAGCTGGTCCGACATTGTCTGGAATGCTCCATATCTGATCGGTCTCAGTTATGGCGCTACATTTGGTGTGCCGATTGCCATTGTCATTTACTTTGGGCTTGTGAATGCAGGCGAAGCGAGCAAGGTGGCCGCCTTTACGTTTCTCGTGCCGCTCATCGCAGTCATCACTGGCACCATTTTCATGGACGAGCCGGTAACGTATTCGCTCATCGCCGGTCTGGTATTGATCGTGTGCAGTATATGCTTAGTGAACTATCAGAAAAAAATGCGACAACCTGCAATTGCTAATCACCTCAATCGTTGATGGAGACGACAAAGAAAACAGCCGAAACTTCACAGGTTCGGCTGTTTTTCTTATGGAGATTATATGGAGGGTTCTTTGTAGATTCCATTTTCATAAATGTACTGAAGGCAAGCGTCGGGCAACAGGAAGCTGGGATCGCCGCCCTTGCGGATTTCGTCCCGGATGTAGGTAGAGCTGATTCCCATGTTGATGCCCTTGCTCATAATGAGAAAATGCTCGTCATGATTGCGCAGCAGCGCGTCATCCGCAATCAGGTCAGCGGTCGGATAGCCTTCGCGCGACATCACGATGAAGTTGAAGCCTGCGACTAGCTTTTCAGCGTTGCCCCAGTTCGATAGTCCCTCTAACAAATCCGATCCCATGATGAAAAAGAGCTCGTCGTTCGGGTACTTCCTTTTCATGTGCATCATCGTATCGTACGTATAGGTTTCACCTGGCAAAGCATCCATTTCGACTGTTGAAATCTCGAAAAGAGGTTCGCCATCTTTGTTTGTTTTGTGTGTACTGCCAGCCAAAGCCAGTTTGAGCATGTGCAAGCGATGGGCGTCCTCTGTCTGCAATTTTTTATCATGACGCTTTGAAGAGCAGGGTACGAAAATGACTTTGTCCAGTCGTCTCCGGTGAGCGACGGTCGCAGCCGTGAACAAATGGCTGTACGTGATGGGGTCAAAGCTGCTGCCATAAATACCGATTCGCATAAAAATTGCCTCCTATCGTCATGAGCCAGTTACTTTTTTTGAACAGTCATGCCAAGCTGGTTTTGAAAATGACCGAGAGCCCATTTGTGACCTTCGGGAAGAAAGCTCGCTACTGCATCCTCGTGGATGACGACAGAAAAGCCGTTATAGAAGCCTTCAATCGCTGTATGCAGCACGCAAATGTCTGTGCAGACACCTACTAGATGAATCTCAGTGATACCTCTCGTGCGCAACAATAGCGCAAGGTCGGTGCCTTGAAAAGCACTGTAGCGCGTCTTATCCATCCAGTGAATCGTATCTTCGAATTCCTCGTAAATCTCCTGAATGCTGCCATACAAATTCCGGCCAGCCGTACCGATAATATTGTGCGGAGGGTAGAGTCCAGTCTCAGGGTGGTACGGGTCCTGCTCGCGATGAGCGTCGACTGCCATGACGACAAAGTCGCATTCTGCGAGGAAGTCGCGGATCAGCTCTCCAATGCGTCCTTCAATAGCCTGACCAGGCTCTCCACAAGTCAATGCACCATCTGTCGCAACAAAATCATTCGTGTAGTCGATCACAATCAAAGCTTTCATAGAAAAAACCTCCTGAATGTGGACTTTTCTAGTAAATCATGGCAGTTGGCGTAAAGCCAGTAAAGCGATAGAGCTTGGCTGGCGAATTCGAAAACTCGGTCGAGTAGACAGGCTGTCCGTCAGCCGATAGAACTGGCTCGAGAAGTCCTTGCCGTCTGGTTGTCGCAAGCAAGCGCCGCTCAAAATTGCCGCGATCTTTTGCCGAAAAGGATGGAACGACGGTCTCGATCACTTGCAGTAATTCACTCAAGGTAAACTCATCTGGCAAAAATGCTTTGGCAATAGTCGTTTGCAGCATCTGCTCACGAACGCGCTGTAAGGCGTCAGTCAAAATTTCACGATGATCAAAAGCGAGGTTGAGGGCAAAGGCTTCCTCAATTGGAAACAGCTGCGCGTCTGATGCATCGTCGTTTGCCTGTGCGTGCTTCAATAAGTCTTCATGAACGAGGGAGACATAGGCAACGCTTGGGATCCAACCACGAGGATCTCTTCCTGGCTTGTAGTATGTCTTCAGCTGTTCGATGTGTACATCGCGGTCAATGTTCGTCTCTTCTTTTAACTCACGATAGGCGCATTCGTCCAGTGTCTCCGATTCATGGGAAAAACCGCCAGGCAAAGCCCATTGCTCTCCAAATGTATTGCTTTTTCGCTTGATCAGAAGGACGGCCAATTGCTTGAGTGGCAACGATTTGGTTTTCGTTTGGCGCGGGATGGAAAGGATCGTAAAGAGGCAAATATCTGTAGGAAGTCCATCCGGCGAGCGGTACTTTTTGGTCCGAAAGTGGATGCGTTTGGCTCGAAGGGGAGACGTATTCACAAGATCATCCTTTCCGTTTGCTTGAATCTGTTCTCATACTTTCATGTTATGATATCATTTTAACAATGTCAATATTACAATGTAAAAAACTGTGAAAAAAGACGTCTGTGAAGGTCAGACGTCCCCGTAAGCAGTTCGCGTGATAAGGACTGATTAAACAGCATCCAACGCGAGTCGCAGTGTAATCGTAATGTTTTCCTCTGTTTTGGCCACGATCGTATGAGGGCTAGTCAATCCGAAGTCACCAAACGTTACGACGGAAGTCCCCTCCAATTGCAGCTTGCCTTGGGAATAAATCGCGTCAGCATCCATTTTCACATCTTTGGCAATTCCTCTTACGGTCAGGACGCCATTGATGGTGAACGAAGCCTTTTGTCCTTCTGTCCATGTGGATGGCCAGTTCTCAAAGGATTTCGCTTCAAAAGTAGCAGCTGGATGGACGGCTGTATCAAAGTAATCAGGAGATTTGATATGGGTGTCGCGTTTTTCATTACCGGAGTTCAGCTTATTCAAGTCAGCGGAAGCTGTTGCTTTCATTTGGTCGGGTGCAGAGAGGTTCACATCCCAACTGCCAGTAATGCCGTCCATTTCAAAGTTTACCGTTTCTTTCGACGTCGTTACGGAGAAATAGACTTTGGACTGGTCATTGATCGTCCATTTTTTATTCAGTTGATCTGCTGTCAAAGGCGTAGAGGAAGCGGTAGATGAGGCTACGGCTACCGCAGCTGCAGGCCGGATCTCCACATGGTTTCCCACAAAATAATCATAGAGCATGTAACCCCCGATACCAACCACGAGTGTGGCAACTGAGGCAGTCAGGATAACCGAATTCTTTTTCATTATTGAATAACCTCCATGTTTTTGAAGTGTTCAGACTTGGGTCGTATGTATTTGGCTTCGCAGGGATCATTATGAGAGAGGAAGCTGAGTGGGTCTTGAAAGCTGGCTGAAAGTTTGTTGAATGTGCATTGGTTAGAGAATGATCAACGTTTTTCTATTGAATTTACATTTTCTGGTTTATTATTTTACAAAAAGCTTTCAGCTCGTACTCAGGGGATATTCAGCAAACATTCAGCTACGCCTATCCTGTTCAGGTAAAATAGAAGTGAGGTGAAAGAAATGAGCCTAAACAAAGGCATTAAAATATTGCTTGTCGATGATGAGCCGACCATCCTGCAATTTTTGGAGATGGGTCTTGAGAATGAAGGCTTCCAAGTATTGACGGCACAAGATGGGATGACGGCCGTGACCATGGTGAAGGAGCATCAGCCGCATGTCGTTATTCTTGATGTGATGATGCCTGGCATGGATGGCTTCGAGGTATGCCGTATGCTGAAAAAGATACAGAATGTAGCGACGATTATGCTGACAGCCAGAGAAGACGTGGAGGATCGGGTAAAAGGGCTGACGCTCGGTGCCGATGATTATATGATCAAGCCGTTTAGCTTTGAAGAGCTACTTGCCCGTATCCATGCGCGCATTCGTAATCATTACCCACATCTGCTCTCTAAGGTACACCTCGGCCCATTTCAGATCGATGACAGGCGAAAAGAAATTACCTACGAGGACACGCTTCTGGAGCTATCGCCAACGGAATACTCTTTGCTGAAATATTTGGTGACAAATCACGGCTTGGTGCTGAGTAAGCCAATGATTCTGGATAACGTGTGGGGCTATGATTTCGGTGGGGAGGAGAATATTGTCGAGGTGTACATTCGCTCCCTGCGTGATAAATTGAACGATCGTCAGCATCGGATTATTCGCACATTGCGCGGTGCGGGCTATCGGGTTGATTTTGTATGAAGAAGAATCGAAACAATCAATGGGCCCCTTTTCTAGAACCGAACTCTTTGCGTTATCAACTGCTGTCTCGTTCGTTATTTATCTTATCCGGGTTGCTGCTTCTAATCGGCATGATTCAATACTTCTTGATGGAGCAATTCTTGTATCGCAGCAAAGCGGAAAGCTTGTTAAATCTGGCAGTCACTCTTCCGTATCAGGTCTTGGAGGACACGGAAACGCTCCCAAAGAACGATCAGTATGTCAGTGCGTTGCTTTCCTTGCATACACCCGATATCAAGTATGCCTTTATTGACAACGACGCTAACGTGACGGAGTTGTTTGCGAATCCGAGCGAAGGGTATTCCCCGCGCTTTCCGGAGAGTCTATACCGCGAGATCTTGGCTAGTGGTGTATGTACTTTCAAATACAAAATTTTGGAGGGTAGTACTGGTACGGATTATTTGGTCGTACTGGCACCCATCCGTTCACCTGATCAGCTGCAAGGAATTGTACAGCTGAGCACCCCTGTCGGCTCGATGCGAGAAGTGCTGTTTCCACAGTTGATCATTTTCTTTTCTGCATCTGCACTCGCCTTGCTTATCGGTTTGTTAACTTATGTGCCTGTTCTTCGCCGTACGCTGAACCCACTTTCTCGAATCGAGATTACCGTTGAGCGGATTAATGCGGGTAATTTGGATGAGCGACTGCCAATGGATCAAGGCCAAATGGAGATTGATCAATTATCGGCGGTCTTTAACGGAATGCTGGAACGCTTGGAAACCTCCTTTAAAACTGAGCAGGAAGCTGGGGAGCGGATGAGACGTTTTGTAGCGGACGCTTCGCATGAGTTGCGAACACCGCTGACATCCATCCATGGTTTTTTGGAGGTGCTGTTGCGCGGTGCGGCGGCAAATCCCGAACATTTACAGAAAGCATTGAAAAGTATGCACGGCGAGACAGAGCGGCTAAACAAACTCGTCAACGATTTGCTGTACCTGGCTCGGATGGATCGGGAACCGGCTTTCCTTTTGCGAGAAGGGCAGTTGGACGCAGTCGTGCACAGTATGGAGTCGCAGCTTTTGGTGCTGGCCGGTGACCGAAACGTTCATTTCCGCGTAGAACCGAATGTTACGGTTGCTTTCGACTGTGACGGAATGAAGCAAGTTATCCTCAATCTGTTTCAAAATGCGGTGCAGCATACTGACCCTGTGAATGGTGAGATCGAGCTTATAGTAAGCAAGATTGCCAATGGGATTGAACTGACGATCAGAGATAATGGAGCTGGAATCGCACCGGAGCATGTCCCGCATGTATTCGACCGTTTCTATCGGATTGAATCCTCACGGGCACGCAAAAACGGAGGGGCTGGACTGGGGCTGTCGATCACGCAATCCATCGTAGAAAATCATCGTGGAAAAATTGACGTACAAAGCAGCTTGGGAAAAGGGACGGTGTTTCGCGTCTGGTTGCCTAACGGTTTGAAAGAGGTTCAGCAGACAGAAGTTGTTGGTTGACAATGAGAGAAACCGTCATTTATAATCTGAGACATTCAATAAAACAACCAACACAGCCGTGAAAAGGAAAGTAAAAAAGGGATTTTGACGTCCAGAGAGTTGCCTGTTAGCTGAGAGGGCAGCCGCGAACTCTTTTTGAAAGCCACCTTGGAGCTCTGCTTTTGAAAATGCCAAGTAGAAAGCAGCGGATGGCCCACGTTATGGGGCGCATGTCTACGTAGACAGCACGAGTTTGCCTTTTGTGAGAGAGGCAAAAAAGCTGAGTGGTACCGCGATACCTTCGCCTCAGCAACCGGATTCATGGAAATCATGAGTCTGGTTGCTGAGGCTTTTTGCTTTCTGACGTCGTTCAAAAAGTCGACTACTTGAACACGTACTTATGGAAAAAATAAAGAGAAAACTGGAGTGGTGGGGCATGGATCGCTTGAAGCAAAGAGAGCTGTTACACCTGTTGGAAGAAGACAGTCGCATGAGCGCTGAGCAAATCGGAAAAATGATCGGAGAGACGACCGAGGTCGTTGAGCAGACGATTGCAGCATTGGAAGCCGAGAAGGTCATTGTCAAATATCCAGCGCTGGTCAACTGGGAGCGTGTGGACGATCATCCGTACGTGAACGCGATGATTGATGTGAAAGTGACGCCGAAGCGCGATGTCGGCTTTGATGAAGTGGCAGAGCGAATTTGCCGTTTCCCAGAAGTGAAGGCTGTTTACTTGATGTCTGGTGCAAGCTATGACTTGTCGATTATTTTGGAAGGCAAAACGATGAAAGAGGTAGCCACTTTTGTTTCGCAAAAGCTGTCCACTCTCGATTCAGTTGTCTCAACAGCTACACATTTTATTTTAAAACGCTACAAGCACGATGGCATTGAGCTGGAAGATCGTGACGAAGATCACAGAATGGTGGTTACGCCGTGAGTACACAAGTCAAAGTCAAAAACCGTTTATCCAGTACAGTTCAATCGTTGAAGCCATCAGGAATTCGCCGCTTTTTCGATTTGGCAGCATCGATGGAGGGAGTCATTTCCTTAGGTGTAGGGGAGCCTGATTTCGTCACTCCTTGGCGCATGAGAGAAGCTTCGATTTCTTCGCTGGAGCGTGGACATACAGCTTATACATCCAATGCAGGTATGCTGCCATTGCGTGTGGAAATTCAGAAATACTTGGAAGAACGTTTTTCGGTCAGCTATCATCCAGAGACAGAAATTCTCGTAACGGTTGGCGCAAGCGAAGCGATTGATATCGCACTGCGTGCCATTCTCGATCCAGGTGATGAAGTATTGGTCGTAGAGCCTTGCTATGTCTCCTATGAACCAGTCATTCGCTTGGCTGGCGGGGTGCCGGTTTTCCTGAAAACGACGATGGAAAACCAGTTCAAGCTGACACCGCAAGAGCTGGAGACGCACATCACCGAGCGTACAAAAGCAATCATTTTCTGCTATCCTAACAACCCGACCGGGGGGACGATGACGGCTGAAGAGTGGAAAACACTTTTGCCGATCATTGAAAAGCACGACCTTATGGTGATCTCTGATGAGATTTATGCGGAGCTTACCTACGGTCGCATGCACGATAGTATCGCGGCTCTGCCAGGGATGAAAGATCGGACGATCCTGATCTCCGGTTTTTCCAAAGCATTCGCGATGACTGGCTGGCGTCTGGGATATGTCTGCGCGTCACCTGATTTGCTCGCAGGCATGCTGAAAATCCATCAGTACACCATGCTGTGTGCACCGACAATGGCTCAGATGGCTGCATTGGAAGCACTACGCCATGGACGTTCGGATATGGAACGAATGATCGAGAGCTACCGTCAGCGCCGCAATTATGTGGTAGATGGATTCCGTCATATCGGTTTGACTTGCCATGAGCCGGACGGAGCATTCTACGCATTCCCGTCTGTAGCCTCTACAGGTCTCAGCTCTGCTGAGTTTGCTGAGAAGTTGCTGATGGAGGAAAAGGTAGCAGTCGTACCTGGAGATGTGTTCGGCGAAAGCGGAAAGGGACATATTCGTTGTTCTTATGCAACATCGATGGAGCAGTTGAAGAAGGCGCTGGAACGTATGGAGCGCTTGATGGGACGACTGTCCTAACATTTTCCGGGAAATAAAGGGGGGCGGCTTCGAAGCTGTCCCCTTTTTGGTGAAGTGGCTGTGGTGGGGAAGAAGCGCATTTCCAGTCTGCGCTTCGGCCTACGCCCCGCAAGGGGGGATTCACTGGCCGCTTCGAAAAAAATGGCGGGAGCGCTTCAAACGTAGAAGTTTCGATGGAGTGTTTCATAGGTGAAGCTGAAATTCCCCGCCATTTTTTCCGAAGCTGAGTTGGGCTCCAGAGGCGCTTGACTGGAAATGCGCTTCTTCTTACGCGGCTGTGGTAAGGAAACAGCTTGAAAGCTAATGCAAGAGGATAATTGAAGGTAGGGCAAGAAGGTTTAATGTCTCAAGCCTTTTTAGGAGGAGATTCCTAATGATTTCACTGCCAACCCATTTTACCCAAACCATTATGGGCGTACATAAAGAAGCAGGTCGTCTCTGGCTGGATTCCTTTCATGAGTTGATTGCCGAATGCGAAGCACGGTGGTTATTAAAAGTGCTCGAGCCGTTTCCACTCTCCTATAACTTTGTAGCACCAGTTGTGTTGCAGGATGGGAGGAGCGCAGTGCTGAAGCTGGGAGTGCCTGGACTGGATTGGCAGAGAGAGCTGGCAGTGATTCGGGCTTTTGCAGGCAGGGGAATGGTGCAGCTACTCGATGCTGACGAGGAAAAAGGGATCATGCTTTTGGAGCGGATCATGCCAGGAGAGACACTGGACAAGCTGAGTAGCGAAGATGAGCGAATACAATGCTTGGCGGACGTGATCAAAAGAATGCATACACCCGTTTCGAAAGGTGGCAAGCTTGCTCCTACGTTTCCAACGATAGCAGACTGGGCTGTGGGACTGAAAAATATTCGCCCTCATTTCCAAGGGGAGACAGGACCGATTCCTGAGCAAATGGTGGAGCGGGCTATGCAATGGTACAAAAAGCTTCTTCCCACACAAAAAGAATTGTACCTGCTGCATGGTGATCTTCATCATGAAAACATTTTGCGGGCAGAAAGAGAGCCGTGGTTGGCAATTGATCCAAAAGGGCTGATCGGGGAGACGGAATACGAGGTGATTCCGTTTTTGCTGAACCATTTGCCAGAGGATGGAGTAGAAGAGGTAATGAAGCAGCGGGTCGATGGGCTGACGAAGGCGCTGTCTTTGCAAAAAGAGAGAGTGTTGGCGTGGGCGTATTGCCATAGTGTGCTATCGGCTTGGTGGTTTATAGAGGATTTTGGTGTAGACGGTGGTCGTCTGGTGATGCCGGGAGTTTTTGAGAGACTGTTAAATGAGTAAGGGCTTCACCCTTTGGGATGAAGCCTTCTTTATTTTATATGAATAAATGAGATCCTTCGTAATGCGGAATATTAATAGCCAGTTGACTGGTTCAAGGTGGTAGCAGCGAGATTGTATTGATAAACCGATTCAATTGCTTTTGTTTCAGAGTCAAACAGGCTTGCTTCGTCTTCCATCAATTCTTTCATCGATGCCTTCCCCAATCTATATTGATCGATTGTTGCCTGATAGCGCTCCAATGCGGTTTCTTTCTTTGTTGTACTTTCTTCTAATGCCTTTTTCGCTGCCAGTACCTTCGTATAGTTGTCACTTACTTCTTGACCGATTTTCTTTTGCGTTTTTTGTTTTTGCAGTTCCGCTTTTTTGTGCTCATTTTTTGCAATTATTCCTTTATGTGTGCTTAGTGCGGAATACTCTGCTGTGTAATCAATTCTTACTTGGGTAAAATCTATTTCTGCTTGCGCTTTGATCATCTCAGGACGCATTTCAAAAGCTTTTGCTTGCAATTGCTCCAAGGAAAGCAGCTCGTGCTGGGACAGATCAGTCGCTATCATTCTCCATTGTCTGTCTGCTTTTTCATTCAATAAATCGTTGAGCTTGGCCAACGCTTGCTTGTAGCTGGCTTCAAGGGCAGCAAGATTTTTATGAGCTTCTGTTTCTTGGGAGTTCAACCAGTACTGTCTTTGCAAGCTCTTCTTTTGGGCTTTGATTTTGGCGTCTAATGACTGGACTTCGAAGAAAGCTTTATGTACTTGCAATTGAACGGTGTTTTTTTGCGTATTCAGGGCGACTTCATCGACAACCACTTCTTTGATCGCTTTGGCGGCGTCTTCGAATTTCTTTTTTGCATCAGCCAGAGTTATGACGTCGGATTTTTTGATTTCTTCCTTTTCTCTTAGTGTGATGGATGTTTCGTACTTTGTAATATCTAATTCAATTCGAAGCAGCTCCAGATCAACGCTGTTCTTTATTGCCTGTTCGACTGCGAAATTTAGCGACAAAGGGGAAACATCCGTCTGTTCCGTAGTGGCCACGAGTGGAGCGGCCAGAGCAAAATGGGCACCACCTGTAAGGAGAGAAGTGACTAAAGTTGTACTATAAATGTGTTTGAAGAGCCTGGATTTCATGGGGCAACCTCCTGATTATATATAAAAGAACTTGATAACGATTCTCATTATCAAATCCATGAAAAGTATATATTTCCAATACAATTTCGTCAATAAAAAAATGTTTTTCACCACTTTCTTGGCCAAAACCCAAAAGAAATCCCCTTCCGGAAAAAGGCAAAGTGAGCATCTGCCTGTTTCCCCAAAGGGGATTTGTTTTTCATAATGGGAAAAGTACTATTCTTTGTCCCTGTTTTCTTTGTTTTCCGTAGCCGACTTGGCAGTTTGGTTCAATGTCCCTTCCTTTGGCGTAAGGGAGTAACCATGCATATTGCTTCCGTTATAACCCATGTCGGGCTTTTCCTGTGAGGTACGATCAGTCATTTGCTTCCCCCTTATTTTGTCCAGTGGATGTAGAGTCTTGCTGCACATACGGATTGTCGACGTCATTTGGTTCCTTGTCCAGATTGGTACGGATTGCGAGTATTGGACTCGTGGGAGGTTGAGCGATCAGTCTGTCATCCAGTTGCTTGAAATCAGGCAGGTCGTTTTCGCGATTGTCATCCATGTTCGTCTCCTCCTTTACGGGTTAGTATATCCACCACCTGCCTGTACATTTCCTTAAATGGAAAAGCAATGGGACCCGGACTACACCAGAAAAAACAGCCCCAGTTCCAGAAAGTTCGGGAGGGGCTGTGCCGATCATCTTTGTGCAGTTAACTCGTTTTCTTGGCCAGGCTCTTCATAAAAGAAGCAAGATTCGTTTGTAACAATGGTGTGATCGCAGAAAAGGAAGCATTTTCAGTGAGCGTATTCATTTGACGAACAAATTCAGTGGTATCCTTTGTATTTACATTCTCGAAGCGGTTAGTGATTTTTGTGTTTTTTAAATCGGAGAGAAGCGTAGCTTGTTCGTTCCGGTATTGTGTGATCCAGTCTGGACGATGTTGCAGCTTTTTGACGAATTGAATCAGCATGCTTACTTTCTCTGTTGGATTGGTTGTGGTCGCTTGCATTTTTTTGTAGGCTTCCGGGTCATACCGCTCCATCAGCTTGGATGGATTAACATAGTCGTTCGGCGCCCCATGTGGTTTTTGCGGAAGCTCTACGTAGCTGACACTGCCAGTTGCAGGGTCAACCTTTCGTGTTTTGGCAACGCCTGCGAGCAGATGGAGGGTATCCAAAAATTCAGCAGCATTTTTCTCATCAGCCATGTATTGGTCTGCCAAATATTTGCCTTGGGTTAAACCGACTTCTACCAAAGCAGCTCTTTCTTCATCGGTGTAGGTGGATTGGGAGTTGAAAAAGTTTTGCTCCAGGATGTGGTCAAAGGCTTTGCGAGCCTCGGGTGGCTTATCTGCGAAAATTTTATCCAAACGCTCATTAATCTCAGTGCTAAAGAAAAATTGGACGCTGTGATGTTCGATGGCATCAGCAGGTAGCTCGCGTGCCTTGTGTGAACGAAGGTCTACCGTATCGGGCTTGGGCAATCCCAGACTAGTTCCCGTCACCATTTTAGGTGCAGTTTGGCTAGTTTGGAGCTGGGGGGTTAGGTAGCGGGAATACGATTGGATTTGCATGTTCTACTCTCCTCACATGGATTCATGTTCAGTCGTGAAGGCAGGGAGATCATGGTTACCCTTTATCAGATGACTAGTATGAGTTGTGAGAACAGAAGGAAACGGATCTCAATTGCTTCTTTTCTATACTATCGGCTATTTTCGGGCAGTTTTTAATAGGGTGGCAAACATGAAAAAGGACTCCCGTTCAGATAACGGAAGTCCGTATTTTTCTTCGATTATTTCGTGTGCTCATCCATGCTGAAGTCTACTTGTTCAAGAGGGACGACCTTGGTCTTCTGGCTGATTTTATAAGCGAGCCAAATGAGTAAGAAGAGTGGCAGGCCAATGTAAGAGACCAGGACGCCATACCAGTCGACCGTTCCCCCGATGAATGAAGAGTAGTTTTGCCCCAAAATAACGATACAGCAAATGATGAAGGCAAAAATCGGTCCAAACGGGAACCACTTTGCCCGATAAGGCAATTCGCTTAAGTCTCGGCCCTGAGCGATAAACGCTTTGCGGAAACGGTAGTGACTAATGGCAATTCCCAGCCAAGCGATGAAGCCTGACATACCGGACGCATTCAAAAGCCATACGTACACTTCGCCATCCCCAAACAGCGAGGACAGAAAAGCAAGGGCGCCGATGAGCGCAGTCAAGATCAAGGCATTGATTGGTACACCGTTACTTGTTACTTTTGCGAACCATTTTGGTGCTTTTCCTTCCTTCGCCAAGTTCCACAGCATGCGTGTAGAGGCGTACATGCCAGAGTTACCAGCAGACAATACAGACGTGAGAATAACCGCGTTCATGACGGATGCTGCAAAAGCAAAACCGGCATTTTCAAATACTATCGTAAACGGACTGATCGCAATATCCGTAAGGTCGCCACTGATCAGATTTGGATTATCGTATGGAACCAGCAACCCGATGATCAAAATAGCGAGGATGTAGAAGAGCAGGATGCGCCAAAAAATTTGACGGATGGCCTTCGGAATATTGCGGGCAGGGTCTTCGCTTTCCCCAGCTGCTACACCAACCAGCTCTGTTCCTTGGAAAGAGAATCCGGCAATCATAAAGACACCGAGCAGGGCCATGAAGCCGCCATTGAATGGCGCGTCGCCTTTGGTGAAGTTTTGGAAGCCAACTGCTTGACCACCCATAATGCCAAAAATCATCAACACACCGACAATAATAAAGATGATAACCGTTACTACTTTAATCAAGGCGAACCAATATTCAGATTCTCCATAGGCTTTCACAGACAGGAGATTCAAGGCAAACAGCAATCCGAGGAACAAAGCGCTCCACACTATCGCTGGGGTATCCGGGAACCAATATTTCATAATGAGTGCAGAAGCTGACAGCTCGACGGCAATGGTTATCGCCCAGTTGTACCAGTAGTTCCAACCGAGAGCAAAGCCGAGTGATGGATCGACGAACCGTGTGGCATACGTCGAAAACGAACCGGAAACAGGCATAAAGGCTGCCATTTCCCCCAAGCTGGTCATTAAAAAGTAAACCATGATACTAATAGCGAGATAGGCGACTAAAGCTCCACCTGGTCCGGCGGAATGAATCGAGCCTCCACTCGCGAGAAACAATCCCGTCCCAATCGAGCCGCCGATGGCGATCATCGTCAGGTGTCGGGCTTTCAAACCACGTTGCAATTGATTTTGTGACATAAGCTGCTTGCACGACCTTTCTTGATTTTTGAGAAGGAAGGTCGGAAATTAAAAAACCGCCATAGCCAAAAAAATGGCATAGGGCGGTATCATCCAATCCCCACCAAGCCTTCACTGAAGATAGCTCACCACGTTTGCTTGGCATGCAAACGTGACAGTTCTGCCCCTTTCGAGTACAGCCCCAACCCAATCGCACAGAGACGCGATATGAGCTTCGGCGGATTTTCCTTACCTGGAGTCATTGATTTTCTCTGAATCTCGTACAGGATGATATAAAAGCCGCGACCTCTATCCCCACCGTGAAAGATGAGGATAACATGTATGAAATTATGTGATTTAACAACTATAAAGGATTGTTCGGGATTAATCAATGTGAAATTTTGTTATTCAAATGAGCGTTTGGCAGGCCAGGAGCCTTGCAGCTTGCGAACTTGGACGATTTGTCCCGTATGAAACGCATCATGCAAGACAAGACTCATTACGTTTTGGTAAATGGGTGTATAGGTAGCCAGCTGGTTTAACTCTTCATCCGTCAGCAAGGAAAGCTGTTCATGAATGTGGCGGTGGACGCTTTCCATTTTCAAGAGGGTAGCTTGCCAAGCGTCTTCGTCAGCGGGACCACCGGATGGGGTGAAGGTATCATCGTTCGTCTCCGCGGAGCCAGGGAATTCGGTGCCCAAAAGACGATGCAACAGGCGTTCTTTGTAATAAAGAAGGTGGCTGACGTTTTCCCAGATGGTGTTGGCAGCTTCTCCCACAGGGCGCCAGCTAGCCTCCGCAGCTGATATCCCGGAAAGCACTTCTTTTAGGGGTGGATACCAGTCTTCCTTGTCATACGCACATTCCCATCCGTGCAAAAGCAATTCCTTCCGATTCATACGCTTCCTCCTCGTCTGTGAAACAGATTGATGAAACGCTATAATAGCAATAAGAAATGAGGGTGTAACTAGTCAATTAGGTTACGGTAGTTACGGATAAAGATTACCATATCCTGTATGGTCATACAAGAGAGAAAATGAAGGGTTTCGTCAGGAGAGTGGATGACATGGACTGGCTTTGTATCGATTTTTTAAATAGTGATTGGCGGGATTGGCGCGGTTCTGGTCGTTGGGAAAATCGCCTGGAGAACCAGGAATGGCTGTCATCCTTTTTGCAAACATACAACCTAACCGCTCCGCTGCCGATGAATGAGGCGTATGCCGCGTCTCTTTTGCAATTGCGGGAGCGTTTGAGACGTATGCTGGAAGCCGTTGTCCGTGGAGACCGATTTCAAGAGGAGGACCTTGCGGAATTGAACAAAGTGTTGGCTCTCGCCCCTTTTCATACACAGGTGTTGTATGTAGATGAGGAGGGCGGCTACAGGCAAAAGCAATCCAGTCAAGCAGAGGGCTGGCCCCTCGTCATGGCACAAATTGCGGCTTCTTTCGCGGAGCTGCTTGCCCCGCAGCATCTGGAGCGAATCAAAATATGTGACAACGAGGATTGCCGCTGGGTGTTTTATGATGAAAGCCGCAACCGGGTGCGCCGCTGGTGCGATGACAAAATGTGCGGAAACCTGATGAAGGTACGCCGTTTTCGTGAGCGGAAAAAGGAGAAAGGGTGATGCGCATAGGCTCACCCTTTTTTCTGTTCATTATGAAGCTGGGGTCAATTGGATCAGCTGAGGGTAGATGGTCGAGCCAGCTGCTACGATGCCTGTGCTTTTCCAGCAAAAATCATTCCCCTGTGTATCCGTAATTTTGCCTCCGGCTTCCTGGACCAAAAGAGCACCAGCCAGCCAATCATACACCCCTTCACCGTATTCCCAGTAACCGTCGAGTCGTCCGCACGCCACATAGGCCAGATGGAGTGATACCGCGCCTTGCATGCGGATGGCAAAAGCTTCTGGCATCACTCGCGTCAAGGAATTCGCTGTATACTTTCCGACCAAGAGGTTCATCGGCTCGGAGGAAGCAAAGATCGTCCCTAGAATGCACTCACTCAGCAGCGATTTGGATGAGGTACTGATTTTTTGTCCGTTTAAAAAAGCTCCACGCCCGCCAATTGCTGTAAACAGTTCATCACGGCATGGATCATAGACAAAAGAAACAACCGTGCGTCCACCGTCAATCAGGCAGAGGGAAGTAGCCCACATCGGCATTTTTTGTAGAAAGTGAACGGCTCCATCGATTGCATCCATCACCCAATAAGGACTTGTGAATTCAGGCTTTTCCTGTGCAGCCAGATCGAATTCGGCGTCAGAGAATTGATAGGTGGGGAACCGCTCGGATAATGAGCGCATTAATCGAGCTTCAACCACGGGATTCACCTCATCGAAGCGTTTAGCCATTGCTTCCTTGCTGTGGCAGGGCGCGCCTTTTTCAAATTCCACTAGCAGCTCCATTCCAACACTTCTTACCAGTTCCTCGCAAAATTGCACATCCTGTAGGTTCATAACAATTCCCATCCCTTCTCTTTTTGGTGAAAATCAGGTAGTATGTTTGAATACTACTACGTAAAAATCAGCTCGTCAACACTACGGAAATGTCGAGATTCACAATTTATGCACATGTGCAGCGTGTTTGAGACATAATAAGTAGCATCATACATAGGGGCGGAAAGGAGGTGGGCAGGATGAGTCAAGCGCGTAAAAAATGGTTCCAGGCACTCGTATTGGTGACACTTGCAGCGATTTGTCTGGCTATATGGTATTTGCAGCCATATCAGCCCGATCAGGCAGCACTAACGGCCATGCAAGGCGGTGAAGGGATAACAGTCATGGATACGAATGACTGGATTATCTTCCAAGGCGGGGAGTCACGCGAACCGGGACTCATCTTATATCCGGGAGCACTCGTCAAACCGGAGAGCTATGCACCGATTGCCCGTTCCTTGGCAGGCTCCGGCTACCATGTTTTTCTCGCACGAATGCCGCTGAATTTGGCTGTAAGTGATATGACGAGAGCTACACAAGTATTAAAGGCGTACCCGAATAAAACGTTTGTCATCGGAGGACATTCGCTCGGTGGTACTATGGCAGCTCAATTCGCAGCAAACCACCCGGACCGAATCAACGGCGTGTTTTTACTGGGAGCGTATCCGAACAGTCAGGGGAACCTAAAGAAGGTGAATTTGCCTGTGCTGTCTTTGCTCGGGTCTCGCGACGGTGTGATTAATATGGAAAGGTTTGATGAGAGCAAGCAATATTTGCCGGAGCGTACGGTGTACATGACTATAGAAGGGGGAAACCACTCCCAGTTCGGAAGCTATGGATCGCAGGAGGGTGACAAGCCCGCTGCCATTACTCCGCAGGAGCAGTGGCAGCAAACGGTGGCAGCAATCAAGGATTGGCTGCTTAATGAGGTCACGATGATGAACGTGGAATAATCCCGGATACAACACCTGTAATACGAATATTTTCCGAGGGGAGTAGCATGGGCGTGTCTTGCTCGCGTGTGGTTGTAAACAGACATTCCAATGGATTGACGTCTGCTGCAATGCGCACAAGGAACTGCCCCTCCTGTCGGATCAACACAGGTCTGTCTTTTACAGGCTCCATCGAAAAGTCTGAGATCAAGAGGGCGTCTCCAGGAAAAATACCGAGACCACTAAGGCCGTCATCTCGCATGATGAGAGCAAAGCGGGCCACGTGATAGCTGGCTACCTGCAAAGAGGGTAACAGCGACAGCTCCTCGTCTTGTTCCAAGGCGAGATCAAAAAAATGAGTCGTGTATGCATCACCAGCAATAAAGACTCGTTTCATCAGGTATCGCCTCCTGCATAAAAATAATGTCGTCATTTACCCATAGACAGGAAAACCTTTGGCATACATACGGCTCAGTATGCGCTCAAAACGGGCACGGGCAAGAGGCATCGGCACCTGAAAGCGCTGAGCCAACACAGCCGGTGCGTTGTATCGCGAGCAATCGGCCAAAAGGGTGCTCATCATGTAAATGGGAAGCAGCAAATGCTCGGCAAAATGATTTGCCTGCGATTCTTGCCAGTCAATCATCCATTCGCTGCTCTGGGGCTGAATGCCTTCATGAAGAAGCAAATGTCCCAGTTCATGCGCGATTTTTACCCGCTGGGTTGCCAGGTCGAGTCGCTCGTCCACCGCAATGACATAACGTCCCGGCGAAAAGGGGTGCGCGTGTGTACGACTCCTGCCGCAAATGTGATGGATCTCGATGCCGTACGTCTCGCATAGCAGATGCAGATCGATTTGTTCGGGCGAATCGATGCCGTGATGTTGAAGCAACAAGTACACGCGACTCTCGAGCCATGTTTGCGGTTCGCAGATTTCTTGCAAAAGGGAGTGAAGCATCAAGGACCTCCTAGATGAATGGTAAAGAACGTACGTTCTGTTTTGGGTTGAAAAGAAAACCCCGTACTGGGGTTATTTTTTTTTGATGTCTTCTGTGATGTCAAACAAAGAAGGAGGGCGTTCCTCGCGTACTTTACGGACTTTCCACTGTTTCTTCAAGTCGTACCAGTAGCGGCGAATTTCTTTTTTCTCCTCTTCTGAGGCGTCCAGATACCCGTCTAGGAAATAGTAGTCGTCGGGGTCATCGATCTTTTCCTGCAAGAGCTCGTCCAACGAACGATGATTTGTTTCTCCTGTTGCTGGGAGAATATAAGCTGTGACTTCATCTGTGCGGCCCAACAACCAATCGGTCGTGACGTCCAGCACATCAGCCAATTGCCGCAGCATGTCATTCGGTGGTGTGCTGTGGTTATTCTCGTAGTTACTGATCGTCCCCTTGGTCGTGCAGACATGCTCTGCCAACTCTTCCTGGGTCAGACCTTTTGTCTTACGAGCTGTGCGTAAGCGCTGAGATAGCATGAGCGTGCCAGTCCTTCCTGTGAGGATGTACAAACTTATTGTACTAAATGAGAGGGAAAAAGAAAAGTATGGATAAAAATTTTGCTCCCAACGAATTATGTACAAGCCCTTTGTACAAAATACAGATAAGAACGATGCGGGGACACTCGTTCTGTACTGTGACAAAAGGGGAGATCAAACATGGAAGATCAAGTAACAACCGTATTACTTCAGCAAGGGCCATTTGCTGCTTTGTTTGTCTGGTTGTTGTTTTATATTATGAAGGCAAATCGCGAGCGCGAGGGGCGACTACAGGATTTGCTGGACAAATACAGCGACAAGTACGATCTGATCCTCGAAGAATTGCGAGAGATCAAGGGAAAAGTGAGGAAATAACTCTTTTTGACATCAAACCTTCTGATGAGCGTGACGAATACAAATCCATTACTTATGTTGCCCGATTCCTGGAAGAGCTTATTCAGCAAGAGGGACAAATCGTTGCAGCCTGTACCAGACCTTGATCGGCCATTAGCCCTTCAAGGTCCTTTTTTGTTGTGTCCTTTTCCCGATTCACACGTCTTCCATAATAACTCACCAATACTTGGTAAAAAAGGAGCAGTATGACTATGCATGTACCCGTCGTCTACTCAACCATCTGTGAAAAAGCATTACAGAAAGTACTTCAGGAAGCATATCCAACCGAACAAATACAATCCGTTCACTACATGCTTCGAGGCATGAACGATACGTACCTCGTGAAGACGAGCGATCAAAAACGAATATTCAGACTGTATCGCAGTGATTGGCGAACAGAGGAAGCAGCAGTCGCGTTCGAGATGGAGCTGTTGCTCCATTTGAATAGACAAGGAGTACCTGTATCTGTGCCAATTGCAGACGGCTCAGGAAAGCATGTGTTGAGACTGCAAGCAGCAGAGGGCAATCGCTTTGGTGCGTTATTCACTTTTGCTGCGGGCAAGGAGCAAGAAATGGATACCGAGGAACTGAGCGAACGATTCGGCAGAGCCGTTGCGGAGCTGCATGTCAAAGCAGAAGGCTTTTCCACACAGCAAGCTCGCGAGGTGTGGGACGCCAAGAGGACGCCAAGACGCTGATTCATCGTCCGTTAGCCATCATTGAGCCACGTCTACAGCATCGGAAGGAAGATTTTCAATTTCTCCAAAGGCTGGCGATGGAGCTGGAAGTCAAGCTAAACGAGCACATCCGTGCCGGACTCGACTGGGGGATTTGCCACGGAGACCTCCAAGGGAATTTTAATACGAACTTTTGTGAGGACAACACCTATACCCACTTTGATTTCGACCTGTGCGGATATGGCTGGCGGGCGTATGATCTGGCTGCTTTCAAGCTGAGCCGAATATTGATCGAAGAAGATGATGAACTGGTGGAGTCGCTATGGAATGCTTTTCTGAAAGGATATACCGAGGTTCATCCCTTATCTGAAAACGATCAGGCAGCGGCGTCGCTCATGACAGGAATTCGCCAATTGTGGCTAATGGGGCTGTGCATGCATGATCCTCATATCATGGGGAGCATCGATTCGGATGATGCTTTCGTGAGTGAGAAGATGGAGTTTTTCAAAAAATATTTCGCGTAAGAGAGAGTTTTTCCAAACATGCGCATTGAACAGCAGGTGGTCCGGTATTGTCGGTCGGCATACGGAGTCGAGAAAAGGTCACAACTAGAAGCGTTTTGCAAAGCGTTGTCAGAAAAGCATGTGTCCCGAAGTCAATGATAGGTAAGTCATACATTGACGAGAAAGAGGGGAAAAGCATGTTACCGTACATCGGAAGTGGCGCGTACTGCTACGCAAATTCTTCAGCTATGCTTTTGGAGACAATTGGGGAGAAGGTATCGCCTGCTGTACTTGAAGTACTCTCTGGCGTAGGTATCGGGGCGATGTGGCATGAGGAGCAGAAAGTCATTTATTTCGGACAAGAGATTCCAGATCGTGGTGTAAGTCATGCGTTGGAGCTACTAGGATTTCGCTGGACGGAAAAGTCAGCGGATGCTGAGGGAGAGCCACCATTGGAAGAATTACGGCGTGATGTGGAGCATGGGCCCGTTTTGCTCGGACCACTTGATATGGGCTATTTGACGTATAATCCCAATGCTGCTTATTTGGGAGGAGCTGACCATTTTATTCTCGCGTACAGGATGGATGAGCAAGAAATCTACTTGCATGATCCGGCAGGATTCCCTTTTGTGAGCTTGCCATTGTCCCAGTTTGTTTTGGCATGGAAAGCCGAAAAAATCTTCGATCGCCTTTTTTCTTATCACTACTGGACAGCACCGAAGCGTGTAGGCAGTCCGTCAGAGGAGGAACAAGCTGCGAATGCCCTTCGTTTATTCCAAGGGATTTATCAGGAAAGTGCATCGGCTAAACCAAACGCTTCGGTCTTATACGGAAAGGAAGCGATCTTGCGGGTAGTGAGACGGATCGAAGAGGAGGGCGGGCTCACCCCAGCAGAAACTGGTCATCTCTCCTATTTTGCTTTCCAATTAGGGGCGAGGCGAGCCATGGATTTCGCTATGTTTTTCTCGAAGCATGCGCCAGAACTGGCGGCAATGAAAGAGAGGCAGGCGAAGCAATTTGGACGTTGTCACACACTGATCGTGGAAAAGAATGAGCAAGAGCTAGCAAATGCCATGCGCGTATTGGCAGACATCGAAGAAGAATTTCGTCAGGTGCTTTGCGCCAAATAAAATCGTTCCCCCAAGTGAGTAAGCAACGCTCATTGGGGGTTTTTCTTTCATTTGAATATTATTACTTTTTTATGATTCATGACAATCTCATCCCGAATGTGTTACCTTGTTATTCATTAGTCCGCGTAAAAGAGACAGAGTCCATTCCGTGCGGACATAATTTATTAATACTTAACGGAGGTTCAATATTAGTGAAAAATCTAGGTTTACTACCCAAAATTCTGGTCGCCATTGTCCTTGGGGTCGGGATTGGCTCTATTTCGCCGATTTGGGTCGTGAAAGGATTGGCTACATTTAGTGGCCTGTTTGGAAATTTCCTCGGATTTGCGATTCCGTTGATTATCATTGGATTTATCGCGCCAGGCATCGGTGAGCTGGGCAAAGGGGCAGGGCGGTTGCTTGGGGTAACCACAGGGGTTGCTTACCTGTCTACGATCCTTGCAGGAACGCTTGCTTATTGGGTCAGTGCGAGTATTTTTCCACACATTCTTGAGGTAGGTGGACTGGTGAATCAGTATGCCAACCCGGAGGAAGCACTAGTGAAGCCATTCTTTACTGTGGACATGCGCCGATTGTAGGTGTGATGACAGCATTGTTGCTCGCCTTTACCCTTGGTCTTGGAGCGACTGTCATCAAAGGGAATGCCTTGCAAAATGTAATGGTAGACTTGAGAGATATCGTCGAGAAGCTGATCGCTTCCGTCATTATCCCGTTGCTTCCCTTACATATTCTGTCTGTATTTTCCAATCTGACCTATGGTGGACAAGTCACCATGATTTTGTCCGTATTCGTGAAAGTTTTCGTCATGATTATCGTCTTGCATCTATTCTATTTGTTCGTGCAGTACATGATAGCAGGCCAGATGGGACGCAAAAAACCATTCACGCTGATAAAAAATATGCTTCCCGCTTACTTCACAGCGATTGGAACACAATCATCTGCGGCCACCATTCCTGTGACACTCAATCAGACCAAGAAAAACGGTGTGAGCGAAAAAATCGCGGACTTCGTCGTTCCACTCTGTGCAACGATCCATCTTTCCGGAAGCACGATTACGCTTGTCAGCTGTTCCATGGCAGTCATGATGCTAAATGACATGACGACATCCTTTAGTGTGATGTTTCCATTCATCTTGATGCTGGGCGTAACAATGATCGCCGCACCAGGTGTGCCGGGCGGGGCTGTGATGGCAGCACTCGGATTGATGGAGACCATGCTTGGATTTACTACCACGTTGACTTCGTTGATGATTGCTCTGTACATCGCGCAGGATAGCTTTGGTACCGCTTGTAACGTAACGGGTGACGGTGCGATTGCGGTGATTACGGATCGATTGAGCGAGGAAAAGGCAGCTTAAAATCGGCTGGAAAGATGAATGGGAAAATAGTCCCGTCTTTACGTTGAGGATTTTGCCACTTAAATTCCCCCGTTTCCAATTAGTGAGAATTATATTATCATTGGATATAATTCCATCATTCTACTTTTTGCGAAAAGGGGAATACATAACGCAATGTTTAACGAACGGAAAGCGTTACAAATGACATTGCAGGCCATGCTAGAGCAGCGTATGGCACTGCGTCGACAGTATGTCGATCAGGACAAGCAGTTGGGAGCTGACATCAAGCAGCTTTTGAGCCGCATTCGCGAGCTGGATAACGAAGTCGGGATCGGAGACGAAGAAAACCCAGACGATGTAGCTATATCAACAGAGGAATTTTCAGATGACTTGATGAAGCGAATGAAAGTGAGAAAGGCGCACATTCGTCATGATTATGTGGAAGTTGCGAAGCACATCGAAAACCTGTTACGGGAAGCAATGTCTCCAATGTCATTGGCTGATCTCTGCTCCGTGTTGAAAGCACGGCACCAGGTAGAGTTTGCTAGTCCCTACATTGGTGTACAGAAGTCATTAAAGTATTTGCCCCAAGTAAAAGTAGAAAAGGACGGGCGGAAACTGATTTTTTCACTCTAGCTCTAGGTAACTAGGGGGCAAAAGGCAGTTTCACGGGAGGCAAGACCCAAAAAGAGGCGATGTGCCTATGCACAATCGCCTTTTGGTGTCTATTGATTTACATGCTTATTGTAAGAAGGACTTGAGCATCCAAATGTGTTTTTCCAGGCTGCTGCGGATTCCCAACAGCATATCGGCTGTCCCTTCATCGTCGGCTTGGTCTGCCGTTTCCATAGCTAGCTTCAGTTCATCTACGAGAATGGAGAAGTCTCTCGCGATCGTTTCTACCATTTGCTCAGCTGTTTCGTTTCCTTCTGCTTCAGTGATGCTTGCTGTGTTCAGACATGCAGCCAAAGTCGCTACAGGCTTTCCACCGATGGAGAGGACTCGTTCAGCGAGGGTATCAAGATTCGCTGCTGCTTCGTTGTACAATTCCTCAAATTTTGCGTGGAGCGTAAAGAAGTGCGGTCCTTTTACATTCCAGTGAAAATTGTGTAGTTTCGTATAGAGCACTGTCCAGTTCGCTACTTGTTTATTTAGAACGCTGTAGAGTGTGTTTTCCATGAGAATCTCTCCTTATTTATAATTATTATTTGTTTAAACTTATTATAAACTAATAAGGGTTATTGTCAACACCCGGGAGGAAATTTATGCAGCAGCTGCGTATTGGTGCGGTTATTTTAGCGGGCGGAAAAAGCAGCAGAATGGGCTCGCCAAAGCAAAAATTGCAGTGGAGGGACGGAACCTTTTTAACAGAACTGATAAAGGAAGTACAGGCGGTTGGCTTGTCTTGCTTCATTGTAACGAACGATTTTTCGGGCACTCAAGTGACACAAAAGGAACAAATTGATGAACAGCCCGTCACAATCACACCTGATCTGGTACCATCCTGCGGTCCTGTAAGTGGGCTGGTTACTGCTTTTCGCGTAAGTTCAGAGGATGCTTTGCTGGTGTTGTCCTGCGACCTGCCTTTTATGGATCGTGTACAAATAGCCAAACTTATCGAATTTGCCAGGGAGAGTAACGATTGGGATGTGATTGTCGCCCAATCAGAGGGACGAATCCATCCATTATGTGCAGTGTACCATCGGAGAACACAGAGTGATTGGGAGCAGGCGCTATTGAATGGACAGCGAAGAGTGATGCGGACTTTAGATGAACTGCGTGTGTTGCCCTTGCCTGATGAATGGTTGGACCCTTGGGCTGTATTTAATGTCAACACACCTGAAGAATACGAACAGGCAAAAAGTGAAGAAAAACGCAGAAAGACAGGACATGCTTGAGACGTGTCCTGTTTTTTGTTTGGAAAAAAGGGGCTTTTCATAGAGGGCTATCATACAAGCGTTTCTCTGGACAAACCGTATGAATAGTAGTGATGGCTGAGGAAAGGAGGGAGAGCGCAATGACAAGAAAATGCAAAAAACAAGGCAAACACCACGGTCACCACTGTTGTTGCAAAAAACCCGACAAACACGCCCACCACTGTTGCGGCAAAAAACACGACAAGTATGACGAGCGTCACTGTTGCAAAAAGCACAACAAATATTACGACGACCACTGCTGCTGCAAGAAACACGATGATTACTACGAGCCTCAATGCTGCTGCAAAAAACACAATCATTACGATGAGGCGCATTGCTGTTGCAAAAAGCATGAACATTGCCACGATCACTGCTGTTGCTTCAAACGCCATGATTGCAAATGCTTTGAAAAACTTGACCACCACTGTTGCAAGAAGCATGACATAGATGATGACGAAGAAGAGGACGACGACAAAGACAAAGACAAAGATGAAGAAGATGACGAGGACGAAGATGATGACGACGACCACTGCAGGTATCACAAAAAGAAACATTGCTGCTGCAAATAAAAATTCTACGTACAAAAAACAAAAGCCCGAGAGGCCAACTCGGGCTTTGGATCAAACAGATGAGAAAAACATAGGAAAGCGGGAAGGCACTAAGCTTGTCCCGCTTTTGTTTGAATCCTCCTTTAAGGTAGGAGGATTCTCTCTGCTTGTGTATACACGTTCATTTTGTCATTGCGGATAAAACCGACTGCGGTGAGTTTCAGCTCATCAGCCAATTGCAGGGCGAGGTCAGTTGGAGCGGACTTGGACAAAATGATGCCAGCACCAATCTTGGCAGCCTTGAGCAGCACCTCAGACGAGATGCGTCCACTAAAGACAAGAATTTTGTCCGTGGTGGAAATGTTATCTCGCAAGCATTTCCCATAGATTTTGTCGAGAGCATTGTGACGCCCGATATCGGAGAACTGAAGCAAAACTTCATCTGGTGTACAGAGGGCTGCATTGTGAACGCCACCTGTTTGGCGGTGGATCTCAGACGACGCTTGCAATTCCTTCATCAGGCGCATGCATTGAGCAGGGGTGACAGTTGTTGTGCTTTCAACTGGCTTTGCTGTGCGCGCATCGCTAAAAAAGTAAAAGGATTGTCTGCTTTTTCCGCAGCAGGAAGTAATTCTGCGTTTAGAGTAAAAGCTCTGCGACAAAATCGTTTCTTTATGCAAATCAACGTAAGCAAACCCTTGGGCCTCATTAATCGTAAGCTGTTTGATTTCCGAGTAGCCCTTGATGACGCCTTCGGCTGCGAGAAAACCGATGACCATTTCTTCCAGGTCGGCCGGGGTGCATACGATTGTAGCGAATTCCTCATCATTGAGGAAAATCGTGAGGGGGTACTCTGTAACGATTACGTCGTCTTCCCAGCCATGTTGGTCAGTCGAAATTTTCAACACGGGCAATCGGGTAGTGATGGTTAGCTCAGACATACGGGCCTCCTTTTTGTCGAAATTATGAAGTTTTCATGGCTATTTTGTGAGGAAAATATTGTCGAGTGAACGCTTACATGGTAGTATACTATGTGAGATGAAAAGTGTCATAAAATTTTCGTCTTTCCATGTATTCATAGCGTAAGGACAGATTGACACGGAGCAGCGACCCTGCCACCGATTATTTTGTAGCCTTGCAGCGAATTACATAGTGAACACAATGCTTGTTGATGCTGATGTAGCGTTCCTGCTGATGATTAACTGCTGTGTTTCATCGTAGCCCTTGTTTCCATTTATAGGAGACTTGGGTGAGTCGGTGAAATCAGCAGTTTTTCTTTTTTTCGAGAAGGCTGCTGATGGATCCACAGTATGCTAAAGACCACTACAAAGGAGATGAATGATTTGGAACAAAAAGTGAAAAACCGCTGGCTCATCGCGTTGGCTGCGGTAGGCATCCACATCTCGATTGGGTCGGTATACGCCTGGAGTGTATTCACCAAGCCAATTACCGAGCAGTTTGGCTGGGACTTGCCAGACGTTCAATTTACGTTCAGCATTGCGATCTTGTTCTTGGGACTGTCTGCTGCCTTTCTCGGTCATTATGTCGAAAAGCACGGCCCGCGTAAAGCTGGTATTCTTGCATCTATCTTTTTCGGAATAGGAACTGTCGGGGCTGGCTTGGCGATTCAATTGAGCAGCTTGCCTCTGCTGTACTTATGTTATGGAGTGCTGGGTGGTATCGGTCTTGGTGTAGGCTATATTACGCCAGTATCGACCTTGGTCAAATGGTTTCCGGATCGCCGTGGTTTAGCGACAGGTCTTGCCATTATGGGCTTCGGCTTTGCTTCCATGATTGCCAGTCCGATTATGAACGCTTTGATTGCCAATGTAGGAATCGCGAACACCTTTTATATTTTGGGCATTATTTATTTTGTTGTGATGTTGGCTTCGGCTCAATATTTGGCTCCACCTCCAAAAGGCTGGGTACCGGCTGGATTTTCCGCTGAGGGAACAGTTGGCAGCAAGCAAATCAAAAAAGATTTGTGCCAATTGACTGCTAACGAAGCGATCAAGACACGCCGTTTTTACTTGCTATGGCTGATGCTGTTTATCAATGTGACTTGTGGAATCGCCGTTATTTCGGTAGCATCGCCGATGGCGCAAGAAATGGTGGGGATGTCTGTCGGAACAGCAGCTCTGATGGTAGGGCTAAACGGTTTGTTCAACGGTGGTGGACGTATCGGATGGGCGTCTTTGTCTGATTTCATTGGACGACCAAATACGTACACAGCTTTCTTTGCTATCCAAATGGTACTGTTCTTCCTGTTGCCGAATATGTCCAATCCTATCCTGTTCATGGTTGCGATGTTCATCATTATGACCTGTTACGGCGGTGGCTTTGCATCCATTCCGGCGTACATCGGTGACTTGTTTGGAACGAAGCAATTGGGCGCGATTCACGGCTATATTTTGACAGCATGGGCTGCTGCCGGCTTGGCAGGACCGATCTTTGCAGCATGGGTTCGCAAGACGACAGAAAGCTATACAGGAACAATGAGTGTTTTCGCAGGAATGTTCGTTGTCGCTCTGGTGATCTCGCTATTAGTCCGTCTGGATATCAAAAAACTGAAGGAAGAAGCCAAACAAAGAGAAAAGTCTGTTGAATTGGCTAGTTAATCAATGGTAAAGTTTAAGAAGAGAATGATTTGAAGTAAAGGTGATTTTCGTCGATGAATAAGTTCGAAGCAGAATTCAGTAATTTGGTCAGGGCTTTCCGAAAGCGCCATATGGGAAAGGGACCTAGCAAGATCAGCACCACGTTCTGCAAGAACTGGGCGATCTGCGAGATGGAAGGCAACCTTTCTCCGGTGGAAAAGTTCATCGCCACTTCGGAAGACGGAAAGCAGACATTACGAGCTGCCCGAACCGAAATGGTCAAAGAGATCTATCGGAAACACCAGCCAGTTGACATGGAAGCGTTTCTTGGAGCAAAACTCGTTGATCTATTCGTCGATATTGACATTGAACGGGATTTTGGAATGTCGATCTTTGTTTTTGATCAAGACATCGAAAAAAGAATGAAAAACGAACCGTAAGTCTAAACGAAGCAGCGTTCCTGTTCACCGGCTTAGACGTAACGGAATTCGCGAAAGCAAACACGAAGTTGAGACTAGGTAGCGAACCTGCCGTAGACAACCACCGTGAACACGCTCTTTTCCTATAGGACAAGGGACGGTTTCATGGTGGTTTTTTCGTCTCAATGGAGTTTATTAGAGGGGAGATAAAAGAAATGGGCAAGACCAAGCATGGCGGACCAATTAAGCTGGATACTTCGTGGAAGCCTTCCTTATGGGCTTCACTGATGCCGATGGGGCTCGGAAAAATCAAGCCGCATCACATTCGCGATACGATGAAGGTGGCGTATGACAATCGCGATAATTTGGGTTATGCCTATCGCATTTTGACCCAAGGGGTATGTGATGGCTGCGCTCTCGGCGTATCCGGTCTCTACGATCAGACGTTGACTGGTCCGCATTTGTGCACCACGAGACTAAACGTACTGCGTCTCAATACCATGCCTGCCATGGATGCCAAATGGTTTGAAGATGTAAATGCACTACGTAAGCTGTCCAGCGAAGAATTACGCAAGCTGGGAAGAATTCCGTATCCGCTTTCAAGAAAGCCAGGCGAAAACAAGTTCACTCGCATTAGTTGGGATGAAGCGTTAAACCGCATCGCGAGAAAAATCAAAAATATCAGCCCGAAACAACTGGCCTTTTTCTTGACCGCTCGTGGGATTACGAACGAGGTATACTACACGGCAGCTAAAATGGCTCGTTTCCTCGGAACCAACAACATCGACAACGCATCACGTATTTGCCACTCGCCGAGTAAGACAGCACTGAAGCGTTCGGTTGGGATTGGTGCGTCGAGCTGTAACTATCAGGATTGGATCGGTACCGATGTGCTCGTATTCTGGGGCTCTGTACCAGGTAACAACCAGCCTGTATCGACGAAATACATGTATGCTGCGAAAAAAGCAGGAACGAAAATCATCCTGATCAACCCGTACAGAGAGCCAGCGATGGAGAAGTACTGGATTCCATCTGTACCAGATAGTGCTTTGTTCGGAACGAAGATTGCGGACGATTTCTATCAAGTGAATATTGGCGGCGACATCGCATTCATGAACGGCGTGATGAAGATTTGGTTCGAGATGGAGGAAGCCAAACCAGGTTCTGCGATCAATCATGAATTCATCAAGGAGCATGCGAACGGAATTGAGGAGCTGCGCAAGCATGTGATGAATGAATCGTGGGACAAGATCGTAGAATCCTCCGGTCTTAGCCGCGAGCGTATCAAGGAATTCGCAGAGTTGCTCGCTAACTCTAAAAACGGTGTATTCGTATGGAGCATGGGTCTGACCCAGCACAAATTCGGTACGGACAATATTTCTCAAGTAGCCAATCTGGCCGTCCTTCGTGGATTCTTGGGTCGCAAGCACACTGGTCTCATGCCGATTCGCGGACACTCCGGCGTACAAGGCTCTGGTGAAATGGGTGCCGATCCGTTCAGCTTGCCAGGTGGAGATTTTGAAGAGAAATCATGGAACCGTATTGAAGAGCTCTGGAACTTCCCGATCCCGAAATGGCAAGGAGATATCGTCGGTATTTCTTTGGAAAATGCAGTGTTGCCAGATGGACATGAGCGCAAGACCAGATTGTTCTATACGAGTGGCGGCAACTTCCTGGAGACGATGCCAGATCCGGACTTCATGCAAAAATGCTTGGAGAGCATAGAAGTTCGTGTACATCAGGACATCATTTTCAACACATCTACGCTGGTGGATGCGAAGGAAGAGGTCATCGTACTGCCAGCAATGACTCGCTACGAGCAGCCGGGTGGCGGTACTTCGACAAGTACAGAGCGTATGGTTTACTTTAGTGCTGAAGTGGAAGGGCCACGAATTGAAGAAGCTCGTTCGGAATGGGAGATTTACGTAGATTTGGCGGCACGGGTCAATCCAGAGAAAAAGCATCTGATGCATTTCTCAAGCGCAGCTGATATTCGTGCAGAGATTGCCTTGGCGAATCCGAACTATGATGGTATCCAGCATCTGAAAAACCGCGGGGATGTTTTCCAATGGGGCGGTGCATGGTTGTGTGAAGGCGGCGTATGCCCGACACCGGATGGCCGAGCGAATCTGATTCCGATTGAGATTCCGGATTTGAACAAGCCAGAGGGACACTTCTATGTAACGACTCGTCGCGGTAAGCAGTTCAACTCGATGATTTATAGCAAGAAAGACCCGTTCAACAATGCGGACCGTTATGATATCCTGATCAATGCAGAGGATGCAAAAGAACTGCGCATTGCAGAAGGCGAAAATATCGTCGTTTACAATAAATATGGGACGTTCCAAGGACGTGCCAAATTCGAGGACACAAGACGCGGAAATATTCAAGTACACTGGCCGGAAGGGAACGTACTCATTCCGAAGGGTGTATACGAGACATACGCAGGTATTCCCGAATACAATACAGCCGTGAAGGTTGAAAAAGCGGACACTTTCCACGCCAATAAAGATTTGAAATACGTGGAGAGAGAAGTGGAAGATTTGGAAGTAAACGTCGGCTGACGAGCTGCAGCAATGGGTGGTCAAGATTAGGGGGAACAAGCCATGCGTTTTTCGCGACAAACAATCTCGGTTGAGGAAGCGATGAGCAAGCTTTTGGCAAAAGTAGTGACAGGGAGAACGGAACAAGTGCAGATCGGGGAGGCATACGGGCGGATACTGGCCTCTGATCTACGTGCAACATACGATTTGCCGCACTTTGACCGCTCGCCGCTGGATGGGTTTGCCGTGAGAGCTGCGGATACGATTGGGGCCTCCGTTGACCGCCCGATTACACTAACAGTGCTAGAGACAGTTGCGGCCGGGCAAGTACCTACTAGAGAACTGAAAAAGGGCTACGCGACGCGGATCATGACAGGTGCGATGATGCCTGCGGATGCAGATGCGGTCATCATGTTTGAGCAAACGCACAACCCAGCCGAAGAAGCGGATACTGTACGGATCAAGCGAGAGATGAAGCCTGGGGAAAATGTATCGCGTCGTGGTGAAGAGATGGCCAAAGGAACGGTCATTGCCAAAACGGGTGAACGGATTAACGCAGGTACTCTCGCCAGCTTGGCTACGTTTGGCTATTCGCAGGTCGAGGTGTTCTGCAAGCCGCGTGTCGGTCTGATTTCGACTGGAAGCGAGCTGTTGGAGATTGATCAGCCGCTTGCTCCAGGCAAAATTCGCAACAGTAATACGGTGATGCTAACTGCCTTGATTGCCGAAGCAGGGGGCATCCCTGTTTCGTTTTCGAGATTGCCGGATGATCTGTCGGTGGCGAAGGAGAAAATCAGTGAATGCTTTCGGGGCGTGGATCTGGTCATTTCAAGCGGTGGTGTGTCCGTTGGGGATTTTGATGTGATCGCGGCTTTAGTAGATGAGCCTGAGGTGGAGCTTTTGTTCAACCGGATCGCGATACGTCCGGGAAGTCCGACGACAGCCATGCTCATGGAGGGCAAGCCTTTGATTGCCCTATCAGGGAATCCGGGTGCTTGCTTCCTCGGGTTTGAGTTATTTGCGCGAGCAGCCATTCGTCGCATCTCGGGAGAAGCCCATGTCGTGCAACAGGTGATTAAGGCGAGACTCGGCGTCGATTATACGAAGCCTTGTCCATACCCGCGTTATCTGCGAGGGAAGCTCCTTGAAAAAGACGGGGTTTTGCACGCAATCCCTGATTTCAATGAAAAGGCAGGGAATCTGGGGACGTTGAAGGACAGCGAATGCTTTATGATCATACCAGCCGGAGGAAGCGGGAAAAAAGCAGGAGAGCTGGTTGATGTACTCACGCATGCCGCCCCAACCTGGAGAAGAGAGGGATAGCAGATGGTCAAGCCACCTTGTGTTTTGCAGATTGTCGGTTATTCGAACAGTGGCAAGACGACGCTGCTCACCAAGCTCATTCCCATTCTCGAAAAAGCAGGGATAAGAGTTGGGGTCATCAAACATGATGGCGGACACGATTTTGAGTGGGATCAGCCAGGGAAGGACACTTGGCGTTATCGTGAAGCCGGAGCCTCGGTGGTTGCGATCACATCCAAAACAAAAACGGCCATCGTGGAGCAAAAGCCGCAGGAGTTATCCGTCCTGATCCAGCGCTTGGCAGATGCCGGGGCCCAGCTCGTTTTGGTAGAAGGCTTCAAGCGTGAAGGCTATCCCAAGCTCGTCCTGCTTCGCAGATCAGAAGATGAGGAACTTTTCTCGATCGTTACTCATCTAGTAGGGATCGTAGGTTGGACGGACAAGCGTCAGCCGGGGTTACCCTTTTTTGATATTAATGACATAGACAACATAGCCAATTTTGTAAGGGAACGGGTTTCCGTTTGGCATTGTCAAAACTGATTAGAAGCATTGAGATCATTCCATCTTGATAGGGGATGATCTTTTTTTGTAGCATGGGAGATGATCCATGTCATGAAATATATGGTAATGTAAATAAAAAATCGGCGAGAAATGATAAGGAGCAAAAAACATGAACTGCCCTCACTGTCACAACGAATTAAATGAAATTCCTTTCTGTTACGGAATAGAAGCGCCACATTATTTTTATATGGTACCAGAAGAGAAACGAACAGAATTAATAAAAGACTTTTGTGTCATTGATGAACAGCATTTCTTTATGAGAGGACATATTGAAATACCAATAATAGATAGTACTGAGAAATTTATATGGAGTGTTTGGGTTTCTCTTAGTGAAGAAAACTTTTTGAGATCGAATGAATTGCTACACGTAGAAGGAAGAGAAAATGAAGAACCTTATTTTGGCTGGCTATCGACTGAACTTTCCATCTATCCAGAGACCACCCTATCCTTAAAGACATGGGTACATACACAAAAAGTTGGTGCGGTCCCCTTAATAGAATTAGAACAAACGAATCATCCACTTGCAGTTGAGCAAAGAGAAGGAATTACAATGGAGAGAGTGAAAGAAATTGCCCATTTCATCAATCATACGGTGTAATAAGAAAATGCCTGCTGCCGGGATGTTCCGGCAGCTTTTTCGTTTTCTCATGCATTAGACGATGGCTTATGGATTGCTTCAATCAGGTAGTTTTGGACGTATATATTCACTCCAATGGCTGATAAACTTGCAGCATATTTCAAAAAAATAGGAGTGATAACAATGGATGGAGTGCGTTACAAAATGAGAGAAGTATTAGATAAGAGCAAGATTGAGACATTTTTGCAGCAAGCTAGAATCGGACATCTGGGAATGGTCGATGGTCATTTGCCGTATGTTGTTCCGCTCAATTTTGTTTGGACAAATGGGAAGCTTTATTTCCATGGTGCCACCGGCGGGAGAAGAAATCAGGTTGTGGATGCTAATCCAGAGGTCTGTTTTACGGTTTGTGAAGAATATGGAACGATTACTGATCCGGTGCCAGCTAAGACGGACACAGCGTATATGAGTGTAATGATTTTTGGCAAGGCTGAGCCTATCGTTGATCTGGATGAGGCTACACACATGTTACAAGAAATGATGAATAAGTATGTGCCAGGCTACTATAATCGCCCTTTGCCCAAGCAGCATGTAGAAAAATACCGTTCAGCAGTATTCGGTGGTCCGGTTCAGGTGTACCGAATAGATCCACAGCATATCACTGCGAAAGAAAATCCAATAGAAGAAGAAAAAATGTTCAATCCTGGTAAAACCGTGTAATCTCTGCAAGACGAAAAATGCCTTCTTCAATGGTGGATTCATCTACTTTAGCAAAACCCAGCACCCATCCTTTTCGATCGCTTTTCAAACAATACTTGCTAAGTGGATAAACACGGATTCCTTTTTCGAGTGCTAGGATCGTCGCGGCTTCTTCATCAAAAGATTGATCAGCTTCAAGAAGGATATGCAATCCCGTTTCTACGCCGCTTAGTGTGAAGTGTTCGCCGAGTCCTGTCGTGATGATGGCCTTCGTCATGGCTTCATGTCTGCGCCGATATACATTCCGAACCCGCCTCATATGGCGCATGAAATGACCATGCTCAATAAAATGAGTAAGCGTTAATTGCTCCATAATCGGAAGATGCCGATAGGTTAATTCATGGACTTGGGCGAGCTGGCGAATGGCCTCTTTGGGGCCAACGATTGCCGATATCCGTATACCAGGCGCAATCATTTTGGAAAAACTCATCATATACAATGTGTTCTGAGGTCGCTGACTGAACAAGGTTGGAAGTGGGTCGCCGCGATAGCGAAATTCGCTGTCGTAATCATCCTCAACAATCCAAAACTGCTGCTCGGCAGCCATGTGTAACAATTGTTGCCTGCGAGGTTCCGACATAATGACTCCAACCGCACACTGGTGTGATGGCGTGACATAGACAAGCTTGGACCCCGGATGAATATGGTCTACGCATAACCCGTACTCGTCGACTGGAACGGAGACAACTTGCATACGCCGATACTTCATTGCCATCCAGGCAGCAGGGAAGCCAGGATCTTCTACAGAAACGGTATTCCCTTCCTGTAAAAGAGCTTGGGCGATCAAATCGATGCTATGCTGTGCACCTGAGGTTAACATGATTTGATCGATATTTACATGAACGCCCCGTTCAAGTGACAAATAACGTTGAATCTGTTCTCGTAGCGGTTGGTATCCATAGGCATTGCCATAAGCCCAACTGTCCAGATCCGTTTCTGTGGAAGCCTGTAAAAACGAACGTCTCCAAATCTTTTGAAAATGCTCGTCCAAATATGGCTCATGGGGACTGAAATCGACCTCAACCTTTTGACGATCTCTGTCCCCGAACCAACCGTGCAAATGACCGATTGTAGCGTGTAACAAAGGCAATTCGGGAGGGACAGGTCCTTCGGGCGCAGCATCCTCGGAAGGACGAGTTGCATAAATCCATTCGCTAACTCGCGTTCCACCGCGGCGAGAGGTGACAGTGTAGCCGCGGCTGAATAACTCCTCATAAACAATTTGTATGGTTGAACGGGAAACGCCAATTAAAGAAGCGAGTTCGCGGGAGGGTAGTAGCAATTCACCCGGCTGCCATTTTCCTGAGGTAATATTATGGATCGCTTGGTCCAGCAGTTGCTGCCAGATTGGACGTTCGTCATCTCGGTTTACGGTTAGCATTCATTCACCTTCACTGTTTTTCGTGGAATTTAATAACAATCCATTGGTTGCTATGCTATCATGGCCATCATTTTTTTTGCAACAAGACGGTTGGAGGATAACTTTTTTAGGGTGTTTTGAAATTGTCACAAATGGTTTCGATTTCCTGTGACTAGAATCACATGTGTATCTGTGAACCTCCCGTACACTTGAAATATAGAAAGAACGAAGCACTTCAAGGAGGTTCTACGATGTTAAGTCAAAAAACCATTGAAATCATAAAATCAACCGTTCCTGTACTAGAGGTGCACGGAACTGCCATTACAAAACGTTTTTATCAAATGATGTTTGCTAAGCACCCTGAGCTTCTCCATATTTTCAACCACGCCAATCAAAAGCAAGGAAGACAGCAAGCAGCTCTAGCAAATGCGGTGTATGCTGCGGCTTTATATATTGATAAGCTGGAAACGATTTTGCCTGTTGTGAAGCAAATTGGACACAAGCACCGCAGCTTGGGAGTGAAGGCCGAACACTACCCGATCGTCGGGGAAAATCTCCTAGCTGCAATCAAAGACGTACTTGGGGATGCGGCTACGGACGAGATTTTACAGGCGTGGGCGGAAGCGTATGGGGTCATTGCGGATGCCTTCATCGGTGTAGAGCACGAAATGTATAAAGAGGCGAGCGGACAGCCTGGAGGATGGGTTGATTTCAGAGAGTTTATCGTCCAACGCAAGGTGAAGGAAAGCGACGTAATTACTTCCTTCTATCTGGTTCCGGCGGATGGTCAACCGATCTCCAGCTATGAGCCAGGACAGTATGTCAGCATCAAGGTAGAATTACCGGGCGAGCAATTTACGCACATTCGCCAGTACAGTCTCTCTGATGCGCCAGGGAATGCGTACTACCGCATTTCTGTCAAACGCGAGGACGCGATGCAGGATAAGCCAGCAGGAAAAGTATCCGTTTATTTGTCAGAGGAAGTGAAGGAAGGAGATAGTCTGCAGTTGTCTGCTCCGGCTGGAGATTTTACCTTGCAGCAAGAGGACAGCCGTCCGGTTGTGCTTCTCAGTGGTGGTGTTGGATTGACCCCAATGATCAGCATGCTGAACACACTGATTAAATCGGGAACAGACCGTCCGATCACCTTCATTCACGCAGCCAAAAACGGAAATGTGCATGCCATGAAGCAGGCAGTAGAGGAGTTGGCCGCAAAACATCCGCAGCTTTCTGTTCACTGGTGCTATACACAGCCGACCGAACAGGATCGATTGAACGGTGCTTTCCAGAAAGAAGGATATATCGACTTGCAATGGCTGCAAAAGGTCATTGATACAAAAGAGGCGAGCTACTATTTCTGTGGTCCAATTCCATTCATGAAGACGATCAACGGTGCTCTGTTGGAATGGGGAGTGCCAGCAGAAGATATTCATTTTGAGTTTTTTGGACCGGCAGCGAACTTGGCATAAAGGCAACCACGAAAAAAGCGTATGCTTACTCGCGATTCGCAGCTTGAGCGCGCAGCAGTCGATTTACCGTTTCGCGGCGAAGTCCGATGAGTTGACCGATTTCATCCTGAGTCAGCAACTCCGAAAGCGAGGCGACAGGAATGAATGTCTGAAACCAAAGCTGGAGCTTGCGAAGCTTTTCAGCAGGAGAGACTTCGGTCAATTGGTCGATACGCTGCTGCATCATCCTCAGCTTCCCTTGCAGCTGTAGCGCGATATCACGACACTTTTCAGGATGGTCATCCAGATGGCGATACCAATCCGGGGCAGACAGTACTTCGATCTCACAGGTCACGAGAGCGATTGCTGTCCCGTAATAGGGATTCGGGCTCATCAACGAATGATGCGGAATGATCTCATCTGGCACGATGATGTTGACCAGCGTCAATGCTCCGTCTGCATGTACCCGAACGATTTTTAACAGACCGCTCTTCAGATGATAGAGCGGTCCAGTTTCTCCTTGTCGAAACAGGACTTCTCCCTTGTGCAGGATCATGGGTTTCTCCTCGATTCTCTACGTTTTTCTCTAGCAATTATAGCAAGTCAGGCAGGAGGAAGTAAGCAAGCGTAAAAAGCAGTTTACCGCTTTTTTAGGCTTGCTACAGCAATGATGCCTTTTGCTATAATGAGGAAATCACAGTTAGATAAGGGAGTTGTCTGATGCTCAACTTTTTTACATGGGTAGGCTCCATAGTGGGGGTACTCACACTCGGATTGATTGGCTATGTGGCTTACCGCTACTGGTACCATATGGGACAGCTACCGAAGCCGGAGTTTCGTCATCTGGACACGAAAAAGCCAAAGCCTGCCGACTGGAGTCACGATGAGGTTACGTTTACATGGATCGGCCACTCGACGATTCTGTTGAATATGTTTGGTACGAAAATACTGACGGATCCGGTTTTGGGCGAGAAGCTGGGGATTAAGCTAGTAGGTGTCCATTTTGGTCCCAAGCGCTTTACACCTCCTGCCCTCGACTTTTCTGAACTTGGCGAGGTAGATATCATTTTGCTATCGCATGCCCATTTGGATCATATCGATCTGCCAACCTTGCAGAAAATAGCGAATCGATCCACACATGTCATTACAGCGCACCAGACGAGCAAACTGTTCAAGCATATGCCATTTGGTTCGTATGAGGAAATGCAGCCAGGTGAAGCCGTTACAACCAAAGAAGGACTGACGATTACGGCGATTCCTGTCCGACATTGGGGCAACCGTTTTCCATGGAATCATGAGTATGGCTACAATGGCTATATGATTGAGAAAAATGGTGTGCGCATCCTCTATCCCGGCGATACCGCATATATCTCTATGGAAAATTTGCCGAAGCAATTCGGGCCGATCGATCTGGTATTCATGCCGATTGGCGCCTACAAGCCAGACTCGTATCAGGCAGCGCATTGTACGCCAGAGCAAGCATGGCAAATGTTCAAGGAGACCAAAGCCAAGTGGCTGGTGCCTATTCATTGGAATACGTTTGTGCTCTCGCGTGAGCCAGTTGATGAGCCGTTCGAGCGTCTGTTGGTAGCAGCGGGGGACGAGAGGGATAGGATCGTTGTTGAAAAACAAGGGGAGACGTTTTCGATCCCTGTTCAATAGGTGTGAAAAGTAGCGACTGCTTACATGGCAGTCGCTTTTTTAACGATATGAATAAATGGGGAGGGAATAGCTACCTTATTATAGAAATATTTTTATCGAAGGAGTTTTTTGAGGAGGGGTACATATGACAAAAGCATTGCCGCAACGCTGGGATATGGATGTGATTTTTCCTGGTGGCAGTGAATCAGAGGATTTTCGGGCGTTTTTAGTGACAGTGGAAGGGGATATTGCGAACCTGAAAGCGCGTTTCGAGCAATCTGGCGCTGGTTTGCATGAAACAGCCGCTTTCAAAGAGGTTGTCGCTCAAGTTCAAAGCATTGCCGTGCGAGTGAGACAAGCAGGTGCATTCATTTCCTGCCTGACTGCTCAAAATGTAAAGGATGAGCCTGCCAAACTGATGGGTGGTCGTGTAAAGAGCATCTCAGCTGCGTTTGGTGCAGTATTGACGAGATGGGAAGAACAGCTGCTGGCTATCGACGAGGCTGCATGGGAGAATTTATTGGCAGACGAAGAATTGCAATCGCTTGCTTTTGTGCTGGATGAGCGCCGCCGCCGTGCACAGGAAAAGCTGTCGCCTGAACAAGAAGTGCTGGCAAACGATTTAGCTGTGGACGGCTATCACGCTTGGCAAGACTTGTACAATGCGGTCGTGGGACGTATGAGCATTGAGGTTGAGGTCAATGGAGAGACGAAGCAGCTGTCCGTGGGGCAAGCTTCTAACCTGATGAGCAGTCCTGACCGTGCTGTGCGTTCTCATGTTTTTGAAAAGTGGAAGGAAGCTTGGGGCAAGGAAACGGAGCTGTGCGCACAAGCGCTGAATCACTTGGGTGGTTTCCGTCTCTCTCTGTACCGTCATCGTGGCTGGGATTCCGTTCTGCGTGAACCACTGGATATTGGACGGATGCAGGAAAAAACACTCGACGCGATGTGGCAGGCCATCGACAATCGCAAGGATCGTCTGGTTGCCTACCTGGAGCGCAAGGCAAAGCTGCTCGGTGTAGACAAGCTCAGCTGGTACGATGTAGGAGCTCCAGTCGGTAAGGTACATAAAGAAGTGTCCTACGATGAAGCAGCTGCCCTGATCGTTGAGCAATTCAATCGCTTCAATCCAAGCATGGCTGAGTTTGCCCAAAAGGCATTCGATGAGGGCTGGATCGAGGCAGAGGATCGTTCTGGCAAGCGCCCAGGCGGATTCTGCACGAGCTTCCCAGTCAGTAAACAATCTCGCGTGTTCATGACGTATGCGGGAAGCGCAAGTAATGTATCCACACTGGCACATGAGCTAGGGCATGCGTATCATCAGCAAGTCATGTGGGATTTGCCAGCCCTTAACCAAAACTACGCGATGAACGTAGCGGAAACAGCATCGACCTTCGCAGAGATGATCCTCGCTGACGCTGCTGTGAAAAATGCAGCCAATGACGATGAAAAACTGGTGCTCTTGGAAGATAAGCTGCAATCCATCGTCGCGTTTTTCATGAACATCCACGCTCGCTTTATTTTCGAGAAAAATTTCTATGAGAAGCGCAAAGAAGGTCTCGTGAGTGCGGCTGATCTCGACCGACTCATGGAAGACGCGCAAAAGCAAGCGTACAACGGCGCTTTGGCAGATTACGAGCCGCATTTCTGGGCATCCAAGCTGCATTTCTATATCACGTCGTACCCGTTCTACAACTTCCCGTACACATTCGGGTACTTGTTCAGCATGAGTGTCTATGCGCGTGCGCTTGAAGAAGGGGAGAGCTTCGCGCCGAAATACGATGCACTGCTCCAAGATACAGGCCGCCTGATGGTGGAAGACTTGGCGAAGAAGCATCTCGGCGAGGATATGACAACAGTTGAGTTCTGGCAAAAAGCTGTTGACCTGGCTGTGGCAGACATCGACGAATTCCTGTGCCTGACAGAAGAAGCATAAATGTACGAATAAATTAGTTCCAAGCAGTCTGTCACTTTTCTGGCAGGCTGCTTTTTTCGTTGAGAGATTGTTAACATTGCAGAAGAAATCTTCGGATAACATTTACCTGCGGTTTATAGAATCCTCGCTATTTTCTCGTACAGTAAAAGGGAAGGGAGTACTTGTAAAGGGAGGCATCGTAATGGACACTGGCAGTCATCTTTTGTTGGGTGTCACTCTGGCGGGGTTAGCTCATATCACGCCGGCAGTGGCGAATGATCCAGCGCTTGCACAGGCGCTGATGATCGCAACGGTAGTGGGTTCTCATGCCCCGGATTTCGACACTGTGGCCAGACTTCGCGGTATTTCTTTTTACATTCGCTTTCATCGAGGAATTACGCATTCCATTCCCGCCTTATTTCTGTGGCCCCTCATCATTAGTCTTTCTCTTGCCTGGGGGTTTGGGCTCATGGGGCAGTTCGGTATTTTGTACGGTTGGACGCTGTTGGCTGTTATGCTGCATGTTTTTCTCGATATGCTAAACGCCTATGGAGTCCAATGTATTCGTCCTATTAGCAAGCGTTGGGTGCATTTGGATGTGCTCGCGATTTTTGAGCCACTGGTGTTCGCGGTTCATCTGGCAACGGCGATCTGGTGGCTCGCTTTTAGAGGAGATCCTAGCGTGTTATTTCCGGTTGCATATGCCATGACGCTCGTGTATATTGGCGTGCGGGCTTGGCAGCATCACCGTAACGTCAAACGGGTAGTAAGGGCATTGAAAACAAGGGGCATATCCCATGTGTTCCCGAGCATACATCCTTTTCACTGGCGATTCGTTGTTGAGACGGAGGAACTGTTTTACACAGGGAGAATCGAGTATGCGCGTGTGATACTGGAGGATGTATATCCGAAGCAACAGCGTGATGCGATCATTCAGGCTACTGTCGGTGTGGATGGCGTTCGTGCTTTTCTCGGATTTGCTCAACGAATCCACGTCACATGGAAAGAGATTGCCGATGGTTATGAAGTCACGTGGAGCGATGTGCGCTTTTGGTACAACCGCAAGCTACCATTTGGCGTAGATGTTGTCTTGGATCGTGATTTGAACGTCGTTGATCATCGGTTGGGTTGGCGAAAAAAAGCGTGGGACCCACCGTTTGTATAAGGGAAGCTAGTATAGGTAAGCCTCGTCAGTTAGTGAAGCTGGGGGCTTACTTTTTTTGTGTGAACAAGGCACCTCAGCGTCTGCTTCTTGCATGGTTTCAGGAAAACTTTCTGCTGCCCCCCTTGAAAATGCCTAGATAGTGTTTTTTTGCCAAAGGTTTAGATGGTATCGATAAACCAACAAAGCTGGTAAGAAGAAAAAGCACAGGGCTCGTAGACCTTGACAACGCGTTCCCAGTTGGAACTTTCAAAAGGGGACCACGCTTGTCGAACACTTCTTCTTTGAGAAACTTCCGCCCGTAGGGTGGCTTTG
>NZ_JABSUV010000031.1:0-72678 GCF_013284275.1 Brevibacillus sp. HB2.2 | reverse complement strand
GTAATTACTTCCGGAACTTTAATCTATCACACTTTTAAGTTCATTGCAATAGAAAATTCGATTTTTTTTATTGTGTGGGTGAACTTTTTTGTGAAAGACGAGGTTAACAAAAGCAAAATCTATTATAAGGCATGTTCATCGTATATTTCAAATGTATTTTTCTATTTTCATTAAGAAAAAGCTTGCCCGGTAAAGGACAAGCTTTTCTTCGTTCCCAATTTAAATATCTAGATCGCGTACATTTGCCGCGTATTGCTCAATAAACTCCCTGCGAGGCTCTACTTCGTCACCCATCAGCGTCTCAAACACCATATCGGCATCCATAGCATCCTCAAGATCTACCTGAAGCAACGTACGGACTTCTGGGTCCATTGTAGTCTCCCACAATTGATCGGCATTCATCTCACCTAGTCCTTTATAGCGTTGGACGTTCGGCTTCGGTTGAGCCTTCAAGGTAGCGAGAACCTCATCACGCTGCCTGTCAGTATAAGCATAATGCAGCGTCTTCCCTTGCTTGATGCTGTAGAGAGGCGGCTGCGCAATATAAATATACCCCGCTTCAATCAACTGTTTCATGTAACGGAAGAAGAACGTCAGCAGAAGCGTACGAATATGCGATCCGTCGACGTCGGCGTCCGTCATAATGACGACTTTGTGGTAGCGTGCCTTTGTAATATCAAAATCTTCGCCAACACCCGTTCCCAAAGCCGTAATAATGGCACGGATCTCGTTGTTGCCGAGAATTTTGTCCAAACGCGCTTTTTCTACGTTCAATACCTTCCCGCGAAGAGGAAGAATAGCTTGGAAATGACGATCGCGTCCCATCTTCGCAGAACCGCCCGCAGAGTCACCCTCTACAATGAACAGTTCAGATTCGGATGCGTCCTTGGAAGAGCAGTCCGCCAGTTTACCCGGCAAAGCACTTACTTCCAGCGCACTCTTGCGACGAGTCATTTCACGTGCTTTACGAGCTGCCTCACGGGCGCGAGATGCCATGAGCGCTTTTTCCACAACTTTTTTGGCTACACCCGGATTTTCTTCCATGAAGGTGTTAAAACGGTCACCGAAGACAGACTCGGTAATGCTACGCGCTTCCGAGTTGCCCAGCTTCGTTTTTGTTTGTCCTTCGAACTGAGGCTCTTGAATTTTTACGGAGATAATCGCGGTAATGCCTTCACGCACATCGTCTCCGGAAAGATTCGGATCCTTTTCCTTCAGGAAGTTAAACTTGCGGCTGTAGTCGTTGATAACACGCGTAAGAGCCGTTTTAAATCCGGTCTCGTGAGTACCACCCTCATGGGTGTTGATGTTATTGGCAAAAGAGTAGATGTTGCTCACATAGCTGTCGTTGTACTGAAGGGCAACCTCCACGACAAGACCTTCTTTTTCCCCTTCGCAATAAATCACATCATCATGCAGGGCTTCCCGGTTTTTATTCAAGTATTCTACGAACTGGATGATACCGCCCTCGTAGTGGAAGGACTCTTCCTTCTCATGATCTGGACGCGTATCCTTCAGTGTGATGCGCAATCCTTTGTTAAGGAACGCCAGCTCGCGAATACGTTTTTGCAAAATCTCGTATTCAAATACCGTTGTTTCGGTAAAAATAGTCGGGTCGGGCTTGAAGGTAACTTTTGTTCCCGTCTCTTCGGTCTCGCCCACAACAGCAAGATCGGCATCCGGGGCGCCTACTTTAAAGCGCATGTAGTATACCTGGTTATTTTGTTTAACCTCGACTTCCATCCATTCGGATAGTGCGTTCACTACCGAGCTACCTACCCCGTGAAGACCGCCGGACACTTTGTATCCGCCACCGCCGAATTTACCACCGGCGTGCAATACAGTCAAAACGGTTTCAACAGTGGACTTCCCGGTCTTTTCATGAATGCCAGTCGGGATTCCTCGACCGTTATCGGTTACAGATACGGAGTTGTCTGGATGAATGACCACCAAGATCTCGTCGCAATAACCGGCTAGCGCCTCGTCAATGGCATTGTCGACAATCTCCCATACCAGGTGATGCAAACCTCGGCTGCTGGTCGACCCGATGTACATGCCGGGACGTTTCCGAACTGCCTCTAACCCTTCCAGTACCTGAATCTGACTCGCATCGTAGTTTGTATCTTTCGTCGTCACTTGATCCACTACTCTGTCAACTCCTCCACTTCAGCTTGTACAAAGGGAAACTGATCCAAGCTGTCCACGAACTGAGCGCGTCGCTTCAGCGTCAGAGAAGAAATAGGTGAACAGTAAATGGCATTCTGGGTGATTACATAAGACTTCGTTTCTTCCTCGCTATGGTCAACAACTGTCTTACTTTTTTCGAGTAAGAACGCTTTATTGATTTTTGAGGATTTCACAGTCTGATGATCGATGATGGAAATAACTTCCTTCGTGCTCACCACAGTATCTCCACCAATGTGAATAAACATCCCTGTACCCCCTACCTTTCTCCGGAGATTTTCCCTTCCCTCACGTAAAAACGAGAGGCTTGCTGGAGAACCTGATGCTTTAAGCCTTCCACACCTGTGGTACTTACAAACGTCTGTACTCGATCCTGAATGGTTTCGAGCAGCAATGTTTGCCGATGTTCATCCAACTCTGACAAGACATCATCCAACAACAGAACCGGGTATTCTCCCACTTCTTCTTTAATCAGCTCAATTTCGGCCAATTTAATGGACAGCGCACTGGTGCGTTGCTGTCCCTGGGAACCATACGTTTGCACATCCATGTTGTTCACTTTAAGTGAAAAATCATCACGGTGTGGCCCAATAAGGGTGCTCCCCCGCATGATTTCCCGGTCGCGAACCTCTTCGTAGGCAGCAAGCATTTTATCTACAGCCTGATCTATCGTCATCTCTTCTGTAACGGGCGATGAGTTAACGTAATGCAAAGAAAGTCTTTCCCTGCCATCGGTGATGCCAGTGTGGATTTCCTGTGCCCACGTCTCCAGCTTTCGAATGAACTCAAAACGCTTTCGTAACAATTTTACCGCTAAATCGGCTAATTGGGTATTCCAAATTGCCAGCATTTCCAGCGAGTTACTTTTTTTCATGGCCAAATCCTTTAAAAGCTGATTTCGCTGGGCCAGCACTTTGTTGTAATTGCTCAAATAATAAAGATACGTAGGTGAAACCTGACCGATTTCCATATCGATGAAGCGTCTGCGCTGGGCAGGTGCGCCTTTGACAATGGAAAGATCCTCGGGTGCAAACATGACGACATTCAATGCCCCCACATAGGCGCTCAGCTTCTGCTGTTCCATTCCGTTGATTTTGGCCCGCTTTCCCTTGGTTGTCAACTGCAGCTCTAAACGAACAGAACCGTAGCGACGAAGAACATCGCTACGGATCGTGGCATAATCGGCATCCCAGGAAATGAGCTCCTTGTCACGGGGCGTTCGGTGGGATTTGGCGAGTGCCAAAACATAGATCGATTCGAGAGCATTCGTTTTCCCTTGAGCGTTGTTGCCAATAAATAACTGAATAGGACCGTCAAACGACAGGGACATCGTTTCGTAGTTGCGATAGTTGGTTAGCGACAGGTTCTTGAGAAACAAGAATCACGCTCTCCTCTCAGGGGCGTACCACTTGATAGCGACCATAGCCTTCAATCGCCACTTCATCGCCAGGATATAGCTTGCGTCCACGTCTGTTGTCCAGCTCTCCATTAATTTGGATCGGAACCTCAGCCAAAAAAGCTTTGGCCATTCCCCCCGTGTCAATGATTTCAGCCAGCTTCAAAAATTGGCCGAGAGCAATATAGTCTGTGCTAATGGAAACCTCACGCATGGCTTGGCTCCTTTCTTTTACGTAAAAACATTTTAGTACGTACGAACCGGCAAAATCAGATGGAGCATCCAGTCATGATCGGTCGGACGAATCACAAACGGACTCATCGGGCCGCTGAAGCTCGCTTTGATTTCTGCGCTATCAATTGCACGCAGCGCATCGATCATGTATTTGGCGTTGAAGGAAATTTTCAATTCTTCGCCATTCATTGCTTTTGGCATCAAAATGTCGGTTACTTTCCCGATTTCAGGTGCATTGGACGTAATTTCGACGGTTCCATCAGGCATCGTAACGAGCTTGACTACGTTCGATTTGCCTTCGCGGCTCAGTAAGGAAGCGCGCTCGATAGATTGCAAAAACTCCTTGGTGCTCACAGTGATCTCCGTTTTGCTGCCTTGTGGAATAATTCTGGTCGTGTCCGGATAGGTTCCTTCCAAGAGACGGGAATAGAACAGGATATGCTTGGACTTCACAAGAATTTGGTTGTCCGCAACAACGATATCCGCGAGATTTTGGTCGTCATCTAATATTTTTACCAATTCATTGCAGCTTTTACCCGGAACTACCACGTTGTGGAAAGAAAGATCTTCTGGGCATTCAACCATTGCGGTACGGCTAGCTAAGCGATGGCTGTCGGTTGCCACAAAACGCAATTTGCCTTGATCAAGCGACCACATTAAACCGGTCAAGATCGGGCGCATTTCGGAAGTGGAAACACCAAAAACCGTCTGGCGAATCATTGCCTTCAGTAAATCACAGGGAACACTGAAGACTTTATCTTCTTCCAGATGCGGCAATTGTGGATATTCGTTGGCATTCATTCCGTTAATGGTGAACTCAGCTTGTCCGGAACGAATTTTGGTTGCGAGACGATCATCCACTTGAATATCGATTTCATTGCTTGGCAGCTTGCGCACGATTTCGCTGAAAATACGTGCAGTCAACACAATGCTACCAGGTTGATGTACGGTTACTCCCCATTCTCCGGCTTCTTCCATCGGGATCTGAACTTCAATAGACACATCAGAATCGCTTGCTGTTAGTGTCAAACCTTCGTCATCCGTTTTGATTTTAATCCCGGTCAAAATTGGAATCGTAGTTCTGCTAGAAACTGCTTTGCTAACATGCGATACGGCGTTCGATAGCTTTTCACGCTGAACGGTAATATGCATCGACGTGAGCCTCCCTCTCCGGCGCCATTATTTTTGGTTGGAATCTGCATAATAGCTGCGCCTTTATCATAACTTATTAGGATAGATCTTTTTAACAGAAGTAGTAATAGGGCCTGTGGATTTGTGGATATGTGGGTTCATTACGTAAAAGAGAGCCTATACACATGTGGGTAAGTTGTGTATAGGCTTTTTGCGTTATGCACAGGTTCAATGGTTTGCTTTTAACTTTTCAATGAGCGACTGAATGGTTGTTTGCATATGAGGGTCATTTGCCAGCGCACGAGAGATTTTCTCATGGGCATGAATGACTGTCGTATGGTCACGACCACCAAATTCATCACCGATTTTCGGCAAAGAGGCATCCGTCAGCTCTCGGGAAAGATACATTGCAATCTGACGGGGGAAAGCGACGGTTTTTGTCCGTTTTTTCGCCTTGAAATCTTCAAGTTTCAGGCTGAACGCTTCTCCGACCGTTCGCTGGATGTCCATAATGGTAATCACGCGTGGGCGGGAGGAAGGGATAATGTCTTTCAGTGCTTCCGCTGCCAGCTGCGTGTCGATATCGCGATTAATCAAGGAGGAGTAGGCAACAACACGAATCAATGCGCCTTCCAACTCGCGGATGTTGCTGTCGATCTGGTTGGCGATGTACGCCATTACCTCATTAGGAATATCAAGATTTTCTGCTTTCGCCTTTTTGCGCAAAATCGCAATCCGCGTTTCGAGGTCTGGCGGCTGAATATCAGTAATCAGTCCCCATTCGAAGCGTGAGCGGAGGCGATCCTCCAGTGTCGGGATCTCCTTAGGAGGCCGATCGGAGGAGATGATGATTTGTTTGCTTTCTTCATGCAAGGCATTGAACGTATGGAAAAACTCTTCTTGTGTCGATTCTTTGCCTGCCAAAAACTGAATGTCATCAATTAAAAGAACGTCAACACTCCGGTATTTATTGCGGAATTCGACGGCTTTGTTGTCACGAATAGAGTTGATGAATTCATTGGTGAATTTCTCAGACGACAAATAGACCACTTTCGCCGATGGGTTGTGCTGAATGACATAATGGCCAATTGCATGCATTAAGTGGGTTTTGCCAAGTCCGACTCCTCCGTAAATGAAGAGGGGATTGTAAGCTTTTGCAGGAGCTTCCGCAACCGCAAGCGATGCGGCGTGAGCGAATCGATTCCCTGAGCCGATGACGAACGTGTCAAAGGTGTATTTGGGATTTAAGATGCTGGGTGGCTGGTCATCCGCTACTGTTGGCGGTTCACTCATTTTCACCCGTGGGGCAGGTTGTTCGTCAGCAAAAGCCGCATCAGGATTTTGCATCGCGACGAACTTAACTTTCATATTGATACCCGTCACTTCATATAGTGTATCTGTAATCAGTTGTGCGTACCTGGTTTCTAGCCAATCACGAGCAAAGTCGTTTGGTGCGACGACGATCAGTGCATCCTCTTCTAATGTAGTTGCCTTTGTCGCCTTCAGCCAGGTATCAAAACTGGGTTTGCTTAGCGATTTTTCTATCTTGGCGAGTACTTTGCGCCATAGTTCGCTAATCGCTGCATCCAACCAGAATCCCTCCCTCTGGGCCATCCGAAAAATTGATGAAGATCGATCCATCATGATCGAGAAAAAGTGCAAAAACCTACGTTGTTGTGACCTAATTGTCAACACAGCCGTTTAGAGCGACTGTGGATAAAAAAAGTCGAAATATAGGGATTCCGCTCGTAGAAGTGAAAAAAAGCAGACGGTTATCCTCAATCCTGTGAGTAACGACATACACATAGGAAAGAATCTGTCCACAAACTTATCCACACCCTGTGGAAAAACCGATTCACGTATCGGAGTTATTCACGCTTCAAAACAAAAACATGATAACAGATATAAAGCGTGGTATCAATGGTTTTTTCATACTTATCCACAAACACAACTTCTGGTGCTTGCCACATATTCACATCCCTATATTTTGTGTACAAGCTGTAGATAAACTTGTCGAAATCTGTTTTTGTGGATAAAATGATATCCACAGACCCGGGAAATAGTTTTATGGGGATATTTGCCTTGGTAATGAAATTCCACTGTTGCTTGACTTTTTAGGCATATGTTCTTATAATGCAAAGGAATGTCTTTGCAAGACGGAGGTGTATACGTAATGAAACCATCTTTCAATCCTAACAACCGCAAGCGCAAAAAGGATCATGGATTCCGTAAGCGCATGAGCACAAAAAATGGCCGTAAAATTTTGGCTGCTCGTCGTCAAAGAGGTAGAAAAGTTCTTTCCGCTTAGGCCACACTTTTAGTGGCCTTTTTGTTTGCTTATATATGTCTGAAAATTCTTTGTTGTCATAAAAAGACGAAGGCTTTCTCCGATGTGGAAACCTTTTGGGGGATAATCATTACCTAGCTACCGAAAATCCTACTATTTATTGAAGAGATAGGAGGGGGCCGATGGAGGAGAGGAAGGACGTAACCGACTTTTTTGTATCGTTGGCGCGCGAGTTTCTTGATGAATGGCCTGTAGCCAACATGGTATGTGCCTATGCTGGTGGATCTGTCGGGAGGGGAGAAGCGGATACCTACAGCGACCTCGATTTACACATCTTTGTGGAGGGAGAAGATGATCCTTCCTGTGAAAATCGTCTGTTTAAAGGGCATATGATACAGCTGCAGGTTCAATCTGCTCCTACGGATGAAGAAGTATATGAGAATCTGTGGGCATGGCGTTACCTAAAGGAAGCAAAGATTATTCTGGACCCAGAGGATCGTTTCATTTCCTGGATGAATGACATATGCGCGTATATGGATTCCCCGGCTGGGAAAGCGAAAATGTTCGCACAGGCAAAAGCAGAGGTAGAATCGTTCCATGAAGAGGCGCAGGCTGCCTTAATGGAAGGCTTTCCTTACTCCGCTTATTTGGCTTCATGGGCAGGATGGATCGGTGCGCTACAAATGAGTGCCTTTTTCCAGGGGCATTCATTGAGTGATGCTCAGTTGTATCAGCTGTTACAGAAAGAAGGACGTTCGGACGGAATGGAAGGCTTTTTTCTGGAGGCATACCGGAGTAACCAGGATGTACAGGATGCACTTATGCTATTGGCCGACTATCGAACTCATCTACGGTCAATAAATAAGGGGATCGAGTTTGCGCTGGCGGCTGAAAATGATTGGTTAGTAAAGAGGAAGGTACAAAGATTGCAGGAGAGAAATCAGCTTGATATGGCCGGGTTTTTAATATTTTCAGAAGCGATCTGGTTATATCATAGTGTGGGTCTTGATGAATGGCTGGAGAATCATTGGGCGGATCTGCCTGCCAAGCTTTCCTTGCCCCTTCAAAAATTGGGATTTTTCCAAGCAGATGGACAATTGCTCGCTCACTTGCGCCATGCCAGTGCAGAAATCATCGCGGAAATTGGCTGATCGTCTATATTTTTTCCACTGAATTTTAGATTTTGTTCTAAACCGAGTATACTTAGGGAAAAAAGTGAACGAAACAAGGATATACTGGTAGATGCTGTTTACGTTTTCTACTATAATTGTGATGTTAGGGGTTGTTTACCTTGCATCGTTCACACCGGCTCAAAAAAAATGAGCAATTCCAAGCTGTGTTTCAACGAGGAAGTTCTGCGGCTAATAAGCAGTTTGTCTTGTATTCAGCAAAGCAAGAGGGACAAGCGGCTTTTCGCGCTGGGATTTCCGTCAGTAAAAAAATTGGCAATGCTGTTGTCCGCAATAGAGTCAAGCGGCTTATACGCGAAGCAGTAGCTCGAATGGAGTCTGATATCCCAGTCGGTCTCGATCTCGTCATCATCGCCCGTCCGGGTGTGGAAGCGATGACGCTTGAAGCCATTGAGCAATCTCTGTTACATGTGATGAAGCGAGCCAAAGTGATCAAACAGGCACCCGTACATAATGGAAAAAGAGATGGAAAAAGAGGGTGAAACGATGATGGTGAAGATCATGGTTTGGTTGATTCGGGGATACCAACTGATGATTTCTCCGTATAAACCACCTTCATGCAGATTCGCGCCCACCTGTTCCCATTACGCAATCGAGTCGATTCGTCGATTTGGAGCGTGGAGGGGAGGCTGGTTGGCCCTTCGTCGCATCTTGAAATGCCATCCGTTCCACCCGGGCGGGTATGATCCAGTCCCGGATCAGCACAAATAAGATTACCTCATATTGAAGCGGGGAAAAGGAGGATCACCCTTGAGTAGACGTACACTCAGCATTCTTATGCTGACTATGCTGGTTCTAGTTTTGTCGGGCTGTAACCCCCAAGCAGCAGCACCAATTGGCCCTGACGCAACCGGCATTTGGGACAAGTATTTTGTCTATCCACTGTCCTGGCTAATTAAAGAGAGCGCATTGATACTCGGAAACAACTACGGTCTGGGTATCCTAGTTGCAACGATCATCATTCGAATCATTGTGCTTCCATTGATGGTCAAACAAATCAAGAGCTCTAAGAAAATGCAAGAGATTCAACCGGAGATGCAAAAGATCCGTGAAAAGTACAAAAATGATCCACAAAAAGCGCAAGCGGAAACAATGGCTATGTTCCAGAAGAGCGGTGTCAATCCGTTGGCTGGATGCTTGCCAATGTTGGTACAAATGCCGATTTTGATCGCGTTCTACCATGCGATCATTCGTACCTCCGAGATTAACTCGCAAACGTTCATGTGGCTGACGCTGGGACAAAAGGACCCGTACTACATCTTGCCAATCATTGCTGCGATTACGACCTACTTGCAGTCCAAGATGATGGGTCAAGCAAATCAAGGAAATCCACAAATGCAAATGATGATCATCATGATGCCGCTGATGATTTTGGCGATTGCTGTCACATTGCCATCAGCGCTGTCTCTGTACTGGGTATACGGTAACCTGTTTACCATTGTACAAACCTACTTCCTGTATCGTGATAAAGGGAAAATGCCTACTCCTAAAGGGGGAGCCTCCAAGTGAAAAAGGTGGTAGCTACGGCAAAAACGATCGACGATGCTGTGCAAAAAGCTTTACTGGAATTGGGAGTGCCGCGTGAGCGGGCAACGATCCAAATTCTAGAGGAACCAAGCAGAGGATTGTTTGGACTGATTGGGGCAAAGGACGCTAAAGTGCAAGTAGAATTTCACTTTGATCCGGTTGCACAGGGACGTGACTTTCTTCAAGACGTTTTGTCGAACATGAAGGTGAATGCCAAAGTGGAGACGCGTACAAATGAAGAGGGCATGCTGTTTGACATCCAGGGAACCAATCTGGGAATCATTATTGGCCGCAGGGGACAAACTCTTGATTCATTACAGTATCTCGTAAACGTCGTAGCGAACCGTCATGCGGACAAACATGTACGTATCACTCTGGATGCCGAAAATTACAGGCTTCGTCGCAAGGAAACATTGGAGCAGCTCGCAGATCGTGTGTCGAAAAAAGCGTTATCGACCAAACGGGATGTACGTCTGGAACCAATGTCTGCTGCTGAACGGAAAGTAATCCACGCCTTCTTGCAAAAGAGAGCGGATGTGGTTACCTTCAGTGAAGGAGACGAGCCAAATCGTTATATCGTGATTGCACCGAAAGAAGCCTCTCGCTAGGCTTCTTTTTTTTTGCCTAATTAAAATGAGCAAGCGACGACATTTTGAACAATCTCGTCAAAAAGTTGTCCACTGTGGATAATTGACCAAATGGTTGAGGATTTGCGAAAATGATTATACTGTGGATAACCAAAATGGACAGCAACCTTGGAGCTAGGGTTGCTTTTTCCTATTGCGTGTTTAGCCAGATGGATTGGCTGCACTTTCTTTTGGAATTTTTCTAGACGATCTGTTATGCTAGTAAGTTAGTGGCTGACTTGTAAGAGTGGAAAGCTTGAGGTGAACAGCATGAAATTCGATACAATAGCGGCGGTCGCAACACCGATGGGTGAAGGCGGTATTGCCGTGATCCGGGTAAGCGGTACGGAAGCGATCGAAGTTGTGGATAAGATATATAAAGGAAAGCAGCGGTTGTCCACTGTGGACAGCCATACGATCCATTATGGGCACTTGTATGAGCCAAACACAGGTGAACGAGTGGAAGAGGTACTGGTTTCCGTAATGAAGGCTCCCCGTACATTTACGAGGGAGGATGTAGTGGAGGTCAACTGTCACGGAGGAATTGTTTCCGTTGAAAAGGTTCTGGAGTTAATCTTGGATAATGGAGCAAGATTGGCGGAACCGGGGGAGTTCACGAAGCGTGCGTTCCTAAACGGACGTGTCGATTTGTCTCAGGCTGAGGCCGTCATTGATTTGATTCGGGCCAAAACAGACAGAGCGATGAAGGTCGCATTGAATCAAGTAGAAGGGAAGCTGTCCAGGCTCATTCGGCAGCTGCGCCAAAACTTGATTGAAGCGATGGCCCATATAGAAGTAACACTGGACTATCCAGAGCATGACGTTGAGGAGTTTACACAAAATTTCTTGCGAGGAAAGTGCCTGGAGGTTAAAGATGAGATCCAGCGATTGTTGCAGACCGCACAGCAAGGAAAAATTTTGCGTGAAGGACTGTCGACCGCGATTATTGGCCGTCCCAATGTAGGGAAATCTTCTCTATTAAATAGTCTGGTTCAAGAGGAAAAGGCGATTGTAACTGACGTTGCGGGAACGACACGCGATGTCATCGAAGAGTATGTCAATGTGCGCGGGGTTCCTTTGCGACTTATCGATACCGCAGGAATTCGCGATACAGAGGACATCGTGGAGAAAATCGGGGTAGAGAAGTCCAGACAGCTGCTGCAAAAGGCTGACCTCGTGTTGCTCGTGATCAACTACAACGAGCCTCTCTCCGCTGATGATTACGCGATTTTTGAAGCAGCAAAAGGGTTCCATGTGATTGTGATTGTCAATAAATTCGACCTGCCGCAAAAAGTCGATTTGGAAGAGATCAAGCGTCATTTCCCTCAGCAGCCGTTGATTATGACGTCCGCGCGTGAGGAGACGGGGATCGATCTTCTTGAGCAGGCTATTGGGGAGATTTTCTTCAGTGGTCGTGTGCAGCAGGATGACTTGACCTACGTGAGTAACGCCAGACATATTCAATTGCTTCGTCAGGCAGAACGAGCCATGGATGAAGCGCTGGGTGGAATCGATGAGTTGATGCCAGTAGACATGATTCAGATCGACATTAAAAAGTCGTGGGAGCTACTTGGTGAAGTCATCGGTGAAAGCGTCGGCGAAGATTTGATTGACCAGATTTTCTCCCAGTTCTGTCTGGGTAAGTGATTAGGAGGGCAAAAAATGAACGTTGTACCTGCATATGAAGCGGGCTCTTTTGACGTCATTGTCATTGGTGCGGGTCATGCCGGTGCGGAAGCGGCATTGGCGGCTGCACGTATGGGCTGTAGTACATTGCTGTTGACGATCAACCTGGATGCTGTGGCGTACATGCCATGTAATCCTTCCGTAGGTGGTCCTGCAAAAGGCCACGTTGTACGCGAATTGGACGCGCTTGGTGGAGAGATGGGACGCAATACCGACAAAACGCATATCCAAATGCGTATGCTGAATACAGGGAAAGGACCTGCTGTGCATGCCTTGCGGGCGCAAGCAGACAAATTTGCGTATCAGCATGAAATGAAGAAAACGATTGAAAATACTCCGAATCTGATCCTGCGTCAAGCGATGGTGGAAGAGCTGATCGTGAACGATGGAGTTTGTGAAGGGGTTATCACGCAAACTGGGGCGCGATACATGGCCAAATCCGTTGTATTGACGACCGGAACCTATTTGCGCGGAAAGATCATCCTCGGGGATCTTCAATACGAAAGTGGACCGAACAACATGCGTCCGTCTATTCGTCTGGCACATCATTTGAAGGAACTCGGTTTTGAAATGACTCGTTTCAAGACGGGAACGCCACCGCGTGTTCATAGCAGCAGTGTGGATTTCTCCAAAATGGAGATTCAGCCTGGTGATCCGGTTCCACGTGCTTTTTCTTATGAAACAACGGAATTTATCATGGATCAGCTTCCTTGCTGGCTGACCTATACAAATGAAGAAACGCATGGACTCATCAATAGTAATCTGCACCGTGCCCCTATGTATTCGGGAATGATCGAAGGAACAGGCCCGCGTTATTGCCCTTCGATTGAAGATAAAGTAGTCCGTTTTAACGATAAGCCGCGTCACCAAATTTTCTTGGAGCCAGAAGGGCGCAATACCGAAGAAATGTATGTACAAGGCTTGTCGACCAGCTTGCCGGAAGATGTTCAGCTTTCCATGCTGCGTTCCATGGCTGGAATGGAAGAAGTCAAAATGATGCGCCCTGGCTATGCGATTGAGTATGATTCGATCGTGCCGACGCAGCTCTGGCCTTCTTTGGAAACCAAAACCTTGCCTGGCTTGTTCACAGCAGGACAAATCAATGGTACCTCTGGCTATGAAGAAGCAGCGGGTCAAGGTCTCATGGCAGGGATTAACGCAGCACGCCGCGTTCAAGGGAAACCGCCAGTTATTTTGGGACGGGATGAGGCGTACATCGGTGTCTTGATTGACGATCTGGTTACGAAGGGAACGCATGAGCCTTATCGTTTGCTTACTTCTCGCGCAGAATATCGCTTGCTGCTGCGTCATGACAATGCGGACTTGCGCCTAACCGATATCGGCCATGAAATTGGTCTGATTAGCGAGGAGCGCTACCATCGATTTAACCAAAAACGCGAGCTGATCGAGCAAGAAAAAGAACGTGTGGCCAACACGCGCGTACGTCCTGAAATGGCACATGTTCAAGAGGTTTTGCGCAACGCAGGCTCTCCTGAGCTGACAGATGTCATCGAGCTGGCTCAATTGCTACGTCGTCCGGAAATCAACTACAGCCACATTGCTCAAATGGTCCCGGCACCGGAAGCACTGCCAGAGGATGTGACCGAACAAGTTGAAATCCAGATTAAATACGATGGCTACATCAAAAAGTCATTGCAACAGGTTGAACGGATGAAAAAAATGGAGGAGCGCCGCATCCCAACGGATATTGATTACCACCAAATCTCCGGTTTGTCCAAGGAATCCCGCGACAATATGACCAAAATCCGTCCGTTGAACATCGGGCAGGCGGCTCGTATCGCAGGGGTTACTCCAGCAGACATTTCCGTGTTGATGGTATATTTGGAGTACAAACGCGTGGGAGTAGCCGAGTAAGGAGAAAAGCTATGACGAAAGAACAGTTTGCCGAGGTACTTGCAGCCCAGGGGATTTCTTTGACGGATCGTCAGAAGGAGCAGTTTGATCATTTTTTCCGCCTGCTGGTGGAATGGAATGGGAAGATGAACCTGACCGGGATTACCGAAGAGGGGCAAGTGTACAACAAGCATTTTTATGATTCGATTACCCCGGCTTTTTACTTTCCATTTGACCAGGTGCAATCAATTGTAGATATCGGTGGGGGCGCAGGCTTTCCAAGCATTCCTTTGAAAATTTGCTTCCCACATATGAAAATGACGATCATTGATTCCTTGAACAAGCGAATGAGCTTTTTGCAGCATGTAGCAAAGGAACTGGGCTTGGAGAACGTAAATCCCGTACATGGACGTGCCGAGGATCGTGGGCAAGAAGCGATGTATCGGGAGAAATTTGATCTCGTAGTGGCACGTGCTGTTGCGAGACTCAATCTGTTATCGGAGTTCTGCCTTCCTTTTGCCAAAGTCGGAGGACATTTCGTGGCTCTCAAGGGAGCAGAGATTACTCCAGAGCTTGCTGAAGCGAAAAAGGCAATCAAGACGCTTGGTGGAAAGACGAGAAAGGTCGAGACATTCCAGCTTCTAGAGGAAGCGGGAGAACGCAATATCGTCATCATGGAAAAAATAGAAGCGACGCCGAAAAGCTATCCGCGTAAAGCAGGAGTTCCTGCGAAAAAGCCGTTAGTGTAGGAGTCAATCATAGGAGAGGTCGTAGCCACGTGCTGCGGCCTTTTTTCGTATGGAAAGTTGTTTAAATCAAAATGCTCGTTTTTGATGAAATGGAAGGTATGTAGTCGCTCAGGTTTCTTGGATGATGGTATCTACAACTCGTCTAGCCCCTCCGAAAGAATGACATCGTGATAGAGGGGGATTTGACTATGCAAGAAACTCCCGACCATATTGCTTCGGCTCTTTCTTGCTTTTCTAGCAGGTGCCATCATGGGGTGGGAGCGAGAGAGATTTATAAAGGATGTGAGTAGGCAAAGATGTGCTGGTTTTCGAGCGTATAGTCTCGTTTGTTTTGGTTCGTTTCTTTTTGGACTAACCTCTATTTAACGTGAAAGAAAGTTTAAACTTTCTGGAGCGCATAAAAACATTCCGCAAAAACGCGGTCGCTCCTCTATGAATAGGCTTCGATAGAAGTTTTTTTACGGTTTTTCTTCGAGTGGCGTAAATCATGACCCTGGGAGAGTAGCTGTACAAGTCGTGACGGGAACGGGATTTTTGGGGACCGAAGTTATTATTAAATTCAATGGTACGGTAAAAGGCCTTACGACGGCAGCTGGGATGTGGGTTGTTTCAATCATTGGTTTGGTTCAGTGCAGGATGTCTGTCGCTGTGATCGTTGCTGCGATTTTTTCGCACCTGAAGTTAGACTTTCATAGTCTTTTTCCTCGATTGTTTTCTGTCACCAAGATTTCACATCCTACTGATGAGAGCATTGGAAGTGATGAGAGGCCAAAGCACCGTGACGATCACGATTTTTATGTGGAAGATCACGATTGATGTTTCACGTGAAACGTTTTTCGTTAGCAGGAATTGGGCGAATCTTGCAGAATTACATATATATAAATGAACCTGAAGAAAGCGTATAGGGAAAGAAGATTAGGTCAAAGGCAATTTTACAAACCGATCGGATGGGCAAGAAGAGTCTGTTAAGCAGTATGTACTATAGGGCTTGTGAAGCTTTTTTAAAAGAAGATGCATGCTGTCCTTAACGATGTAAGAGGAGGACCTATGTTAAAAGAGTAGGACTGAACTCACTTACGACGCCAATATGCCATTTTTCCTTAGCAGCAACAATCAAAGAACATATTCAATCTGTCATATCCGGACAATGGATTGGCGGGGGATAACAAAATGTTTCTAGGAAGATTCTGTCGTTGATTGGACAGGACCTTTTTCAGTTTCTAGGACGTATTCAAAAAGTTGTCTTTTCAGCACGAAGAAAGCGGCGAGAAGCTGAAGAAGGAGGAGCGGGATGTAGGGGAGCTACATGAGCACCTGACTTTCGAGAGTGAACGCTTGTATCATTTTTGCGCAATCTTTCAGGATTACTTCGTGATCAAAAATGACTTTTTGAACACCTCTTCAAAGACTTTAAAATAGCACGGATGGAACGGGTAGAAGTGGGGGATTTTTCTATGGCAGTTAAAGATTCATTTTCTCGGATTTTTGGCTTGACGGACAAGACAGATAACGAAGAAATCAAACAAATACCAGTCGAGGAGATTGTACCGAATCCATATCAACCTCGTACTGTATTTGATGACGAGAAAATTGATGAGTTGTGTCAAACGATACGAACTCATGGGCTCATTCAACCGATTGTCGTGCGAGTTCGCGACGGTCGTTATGAATTGATTGCTGGGGAACGACGTTTGCGCGCAACTAGAAAATTGGGCATGGAGAGGATTCCTGCGATTGTCAAAGAGTTTAATGACTCGCAAACAGCCTCTATCGCATTGATTGAGAATTTGCAACGAGAAGGTTTGACAGCTATTGAAGAGGCAGTCGCATATCAAAAGCTGATTGATTTGCACAATTTGACGCAAGAGAGTCTTGCTCAACGTTTGGGTAAAGGACAATCGACAATCGCAAACAAACTGCGCTTGCTCCATTTACCACAAGGAATTCAAGATGCCTTGTTGTCCAGACAAGTAACAGAGCGTCATGCAAGGGCTCTGATTCCGTTAAAAGATCCAGAATTACAAAATAAAGTCCTGTTGGAGATTTTGGAGCGGGAATGGAATGTGAAACAGACAGAAGTGCGCGTGAAGCAGCTTCTAGAACTGGCCGAGAATCCTAAATCGGAAAAAGATGCGAAGCCACGCTGGAAAGCATTCTCAAGAGATACGCGGATTGCGATTAATACTGTTCGTCAATCGATCGATATGGTGATCCAGACAGGCCTACCTGTAGAAACAGCAGAAGAAGATCATGATGAATTCTATCAATTCACGATCCGCATTCCAAAAAACAAGGAAACAGGAAATAAATGATCGTAACAAACATGGCGACAAGGTCGCCTTTCTTTTTGGGCAAATGCTGATTATTTATAGGAAAATGAGGCTTTTAGTACTATTTGATTTCCAGAAATATGCATTTCCTGTAAAAAGGCTAGGTAAATCTACATTTTCGGGGCAAAAATCAGGCTTTTTTGTCTCACTATCTAAAAAAAACAGCGTACGACCAAGCAGCAAATCTGATAACATGGAGAGTACCAACCTGTGCATACTTGCAGGTTTACTCGATAATCAATGAGGATGACTTTGCAGGGGCTTTTTTCGTCTTATCATGTACAGGCGATGTAAAGGTTACTGAATGGCAACGGACGAAGGAATTTGTATAAAAGATCATCGTTTTACAAGAATACGAGCAAATCGTAAATAGACTCGAATGACTAACTAGATGAGGATACAGAAGATGACTTTGAAAGACGTACTGGAGAGTGTACTGGTCGAGCCACAAACTTTCCTACACGACAAAAAAGAGGTGGAGAAGTTGGGAAAAATCATTGCGGTTGCGAACCAGAAAGGCGGCGTCGGGAAAACGACTACGTCCGTCAATCTAAGCGCTTGTTTGGCCGCATTGGGGAAAAAGGTGCTGCTGGTTGATATTGATCCCCAAGGAAATGCAACCAGTGGGATCGGGGTAAATAAGGCAGATGTTAAGTACTGCATTTATGATGTCCTGATCAATGATATCAACCCTGTCGATGCGACTTTGCCAACTGAAATTGAAGGATTAATGATCATTCCTGCCACCATTCAACTGGCAGGTGCGGAAATCGAGCTGGTCCCTACGATTTCTCGTGAGGTTCGTCTGAAAAAGGCGCTGGAAGTTGTCAAGGACAAGTACGATTACGTCATCATCGATTGCCCGCCATCCTTAGGGATTTTGACCGTAAATTCTTTGACAGCATCTGATTCGGTCTTGATTCCAATCCAGTGTGAATACTATGCGCTAGAAGGATTAAGCCAACTATTGAACACCATTCGTTTGGTCCAAAAACACTTGAATTCGCAACTTGCCATCGAAGGCGTCGTGCTGACGATGCTCGATGCACGTACGAATCTCGGTCTGCAAGTGATTGAAGAAGTGAAAAAGTATTTTCAGGACAAAGTATACAAGACAATTATTCCTCGAAATGTACGCTTGAGTGAAGCACCATCACACGGACAAGCCATCATTACGTACGATCCACGCTCACGAGGAGCGGAAGTCTATACTGATTTGGCGAAGGAAGTGGTAGGGGTATGAGTAGAGGATTGGGAAAAGGGCTGAATGCGCTTATTACTTCCAATCTCATCGAAGAAGGGGAACAGGTAAAAGAGGTTTCCATCAATGAGATTCGTCCTAACCCTTATCAGCCCCGGAAAGAATTCGAGCAATCAGCTATTGAGGAACTGGCACAGTCGATCAAAGAGCATGGGATCATCCAACCACTAATTGTTCGGAAAAGCATCAAAGGTTACGAGCTGGTGGCTGGTGAAAGAAGATTGCGCGCTGCAAAGCTAGCAGGGTTAAAAGAGGTTCCAGTAGTAGTAAAGGCGTATACAGATCAGCAATTAATGGAGATTGCCCTGATTGAGAACTTACAACGTGAAAATCTGAATCCACTCGAAGAGGCAGAGGCGTATGACAAGCTGATTTCCCACCATGATTATACGCAAGAACAGCTTGCACAAAAGATAGGGAAGAGTCGACCGCATGTAGCCAACATGCTGCGTTTGCTGCAACTGCCAGAGAAGATCCGAAAAATGGTATCGGCAGCCGAACTATCCATGGGGCATTCACGTGCTTTGCTTGGGGTAACGGATAAGAAAATACAACAACAGCTTGCAAATGACGTGGTGGAAAAAGGATTGAGTGTTCGTCAGCTGGAAGAGCTCGTGAAGCAGCTCAATGTTTCACGTGAAACAAAAAAGAAAAAGTCAGCGAAAAACGAGCCAGTTTTGATCGAGATGGAGGAACGGCTACGCAGCCGTTTTGGGACATCGGTCAAGATTAAAAAAGGGTCAAAGCGCGGCAAGATCGAAATTGACTTCTATTCACAGGAAGACTTGGAGCGAATCATCGAAATGCTGAATATAGAGAAGTAAGTCCAGGAGGTAGTCATGGCGATCATCTATTTGGATAACGCAGCTTCTACATGGCCGAAGCCACCAGCAGTTAAAGAAATGATGGCGGAGGTCATCGAGGATTTTGCTGCAAATCCTGGCCGAGGTGGACATGCACTGGCGATGAAAGCGAGTAAAGCTGTGTTTCGGACACGGGTGCAAGTGTCGCGGTTGTTTGGGATTCAAAACCCGAATAACCTCTTTTTTTATCTCAATGCCACTCAAGCGCTTAATCAGGCGATAAAAGGGTTCTTACAAGCAGGCGATCATGTTATTTCTTCATCTGTTGAGCATAATTCGGTAAGACGTCCCATCGAGTTCATGCGCAAAAACAACCAAGTAGAAGCTACTTTTGTAGAGCCAAGAGAAGACCATCAATTCTATGTAGAGGATTTTGCCAAGGCAATTACGCCCTCAACGCGTTTAATCGTTGTGAGCCATGCTTCCAATTTGACAGGTGTCATCCTGCCTGTTGCCGAACTGGGGAAACTGGCAAAAGAGCACGGAATTACGTTTTTGGTGGATGCTTCTCAGTCTGCTGGTGTTTTACCTATCGATGTAGAGGCAATGAATATTCATATGCTTGCTTTTCCTGGGCACAAAGGGCTGTATGGTCCACAAGGTACAGGTGGTTTGTACGTAAGTAGTGATATTGATCTCGAGCCCTTGATTCATGGGGGGACAGGCAGTCAGTCTGAAGCCATTGATCAACCGACAACTCGTCCAGACCGATACGAAAGCGGGACACTCAATACGGTTGGTTTGGCAGGGCTGCAAGCAGGCGTTGATTTTGTCATGGAAAAAGGTGTGGACAACATTCGTCAGCACGAATGGGAATTGGTGAAACAAACGATCCTTGGATTGCAGCAAATCGAGGGTGTACATGTCTACGGACCGGGGATTGAGATCGAACGTGTGGGCGTGGTTGCTTTTAATATCGGAGAGGTGGATGCAGCCGAGGTATCGTTTATCCTGGATCAACAATACGGGATTGCGACCAGATCGGGTTTTCATTGCACGCCATTGGGTCACCAGACTGCCGGTACCGAACAACGTGGAGCCGTTCGAGCCAGCTTTGGAATTTTTAACTCAGAGAAAGATGTAGAAGCGCTTCATAACGCTGTTCGGGAAATAGCAGCAGCGTTTGTGTAAGGGTAAGGCATCTGTAGGGGGACAGCGCAAGTGATCTTGCTGGGAACATTGGTCAACGCCGGAGCAATCATCTTAGGAGCATTGTTAGGCAGAATGTTGAAGCGAATTCCGGAGTCGATGCGACAAACCGTCATGCAAGGAATTGCTCTGGCCGTATTCATATTGGGTATTAAAATGTGCCTCGGTTCGGATAATTTTTTACTCGTGATTATCAGTATTGTGCTAGGAACAGTAATAGGTGAATGGATTGGGATTGAAAAAGGCTTAAACAATCTGGGGCACTGGCTGGAGAGGAAAGTTGGGGGGAGTCAAGGCAGTATCGCCACTGGTTTTATCACGGGGACGCTGGTGTACTGTATTGGAGCCATGGCTGTACTCGGTTCATTGGACAGTGGTTTGCGTAACAACCACGAAGTACTGTTTATGAAAGCAATGCTAGACGGATTCTCTGCGATCATTTTCGCATCAACACTAGGAATCGGTGTCATCTTTTCGGCAGTGCCCGTGTTTTTATATCAAGGCATGATTGCGTTATTATCTACAAGCATTTACAGTGTGGTGAGCGAAACGATGCTGAATGCGATCCTGGTAGAAGTAACGGCGGTAGGTGGCTTGATGATTATTGCCATTGGGTTAAACGTTTTGGAGATCAAACAGATCAGGGTAGCCAACATGATGCCAGCATTAGTGATTGCAGCAGTCGGTGTTCCCTTTATCGATTGGGTTTCAAAGCTGTTTTCATAGTTGGTACAGAGGCTCTTCCTTCGGGAGGAGTCTTTTTTTATGAAAAATCAACTATCATCGATAAAAATAGCATGCGATAATATGATACAAAAACTTGATTGCGAGCAAGGATGGATAATTGGGACGTGACAGTAGAGTACGACAGCATGTTGGGGAGAGAATGATTATGTTGGGTGTTATCGTCAATCCTGTATCGGGTAATGGCACAGGGGTGAAAGTATGGAGGCAAATTGAGCCGACGCTACGACGTCTGGGAGCGCCTTTTCATGTCAGGTTGACATCAGGAGAGGGGGACGACAAAAAATTATCAAAAGAGCTGATTCAAAAAGAGGGAGTAAAAACAATCATTGCTGTCGGAGGGGATGGAACTGTCCGAGGCGTGATAAATGGGATATACGATTCGAAACAAGATTGCCGATTTGGATTGGTGCCGGCTGGTTCCGGGAATGATTTCGCTCGCGGACATGGAATTCCGATGAAACCGTTACAGGCATTAGAGCGAATTCTGTCGGAAAAAGGGGAAAAGCGAATCGATCTGATTTTATTGAATGGGGAAGTAGCTGCGAATTCAATCGGGGCCGGATTCGATGCACAGGTAGCAAAGGTAACGGATCAAGCTGTGTACAAAGCTTGGCTGAATCGGTACAAGTTAGGAGCACTCGCCTACATTATATCGGTGATTCGCGTCGTATGTACGTATCAGCCACGTGACATCGTACTGAACGTTGATGGTATTGAGGCTCGTTTAGAGGCTGCCTGGCTAGTCGTCGCTGCCAATATTCCGAATTACGGAGGCGGAATGCTGATTTGTCCAGATGCTATACCGGACGATGGCATTGCGGATATTTGCGTAGTTAGTGGTGTGAGTCGGCTCGGATTGTTAGCTGCTTTTCCGAAAATATTCACAGGAGCTCACCGTCATCATCCGGGTGTCCGCTTTTATAGGGGAAAGCATGTAACGATACATGCAGCGGGACAGCTACCAGTCCATGCAGATGGGGAAAGCGTAGCGCCAACACCGATCAGTGCCCAAGTGATCGAAAAGTGCCTGACCATTTATGTGTAAAATAACCTGTATCGAGGTCATCTCATTGAGGAGCGACCGCGTTTTAGTAGAAGGTTATTATGCGTTCCAGAAAATTCATGGTCGCCTTTACAAGGTGAAGTACTTAAATTTTCCTACACGTAAAAAAAAATAGACCTGTCATCCGTTGAGGGAGAGAACAGATCAAAAAGCAAGTTTTCTAAAGAGGGATGGAACCTTTTGCAGAAAGAAACGGTCAATCATATAAGACACTATCGAATCGACTAGGCGTAGAAGCCAGTGTTACGGCTTTTGCCAGTCCGGAAGCTATGGTATCTGCCATGTTCATGACGATGGAGAGGCGGGTATTTTGAAGGACAAAATACTCCATGAATCCTCCTACGTTGACAATCCCGGTAATGTGGAAGGAACCAACAGGAGGCAGCTCTTTTTTTACACCAGCCCCTGGTTTTAGTGGACCATTCATCACATTGATGTTTCCGACGTGGCTAAATTGACCTAAACAGGCATCGACCGCAATAAGTGTAGCTGTCGGATGATTCGCCTGGATGAGCTCTAACTTTTCCTTAAGATTCATGGCGTGTACAGGATCCTCAAGCGTTCCGTACACTTGCAAAAAACGAGGTGACTGCGCGATGAGCTTGGTTCCTACTAATGGGCCTAGAGCATCACCAGTAGAACGGTCTGTCCCAATACATACAATGACAAGGTCGTCATCGAACCGATTTAAGCGAAAGCGCTGGGCAAGGTGACCGGCGAGATGCTCGTCTGCGTTTTCACTGCGGTATTCCACTTTAAAAGGTGGCAAAGAATAATCCTTGCGATTATCAGATGTACTCATGGAAACCCCCACTCTTGCCGACTTGGCTTAAACCAACCTGTAAAAGGTTATATAAAAGTATTCACAGTATCGTACCGATATGACATTTTTATACCTGCTAATGGGAAAGTTACGTAGGTTTTGAAAACTCAGCGAGGCTGGCATGCATCAAAACGAACAGGTAAAATAAGAGGAGCCTATGGTAGTTTGTGTGAAAGAGATGAGGGGGAGTGAAATGGGAGGAGAGACAGTGCTGATCGCGTTTGATTCCACGCAGCAAGCCTTGCGGGCAGAAATGCTGCTGGAGTACGAAGATATTGAGATCGATACAAGACCAACGCCAAAAGAAATAACGGCAGGCTGTGCCCTTTCCATTGAGTTCTCACTGTCGGATTACTTACGAGCGAAAGCGATCATGATGGAACAGCAAGTGGTAATACGAGGATACTTCCGTCAGTTTTTCGGCCAGTATAGCGAGGTGGACGAAAGCGGGGAGCAGAAGGAGCGGGAGGAATGAAGCAAGCTGGTTTCTTTGAAAGGATTTATGCCCAGGTACATGCGTATATGACAGATGCAGATATGTGGGTAAATATAGGGATGGCTGTACTGAAAATAGTCGCGATCATCCTGTTATCGCGAATCGTCGTTTCTGTTGTGCAATCAGGCGTAAATAAAGTGTTCCAGCACCGCCACGGAAGCAAGATTCAAATGGATCAACGCCGAGTGGACACAATGCGGGTGCTCGTCAACCATATCGTTCAGTACGGCATTTACTTTTTGGCGATTCTCATGATTTTGCAGCTGTTGGGCATTGATTTGCGCCCCGTTTTAGTAAGCGCAGGGGTACTGGGACTGGCAGTTGGTTTCGGGGCGCAAAGTCTCGTGCGTGATATTATTACGGGATTTTTCATTATTTTTGAGGATCAATTTGCTGTTGGAGACGTTGTAACGATCAACAACTTGACAGGCACGGTGCAGGAGATTGGTCTGCGCATTACAAAGGTGCGAAGCTGGACGGGGGAGGTACACATCTTTCCAAACGGCACGATTAATCAAGTGACCAACTTTTCACTGCAAAATACGTTAGCGGTTGTCGACGTATCTGTAGCATATGAAGAAGATCTGAATCAAGTTGAGTCTGTGCTCAAAGAAGTATTGGCATCGGCTCAGACAGAATTGACGGATATCGTAGCTGAGCCACAGATTTTGGGAGTACATGCACTGGGGCCTTCTGAAGTCATCATCCGGGTTACGGCTGAGTGTAAGCCGAACACACATCACGGAGTCAATCGAAATTTGCGTGCGAAGATCAGAACGGAATTAACCAACCGAGGCATTCAAATTCCGTATCCAAAAATCGTCGCGGTGTCTGGAAAGGGAACAGTGTAGAGAGGAGAAAGAGATATGGAACGCAAGCAATTTGGACTGGGGGATGTCGTACAGATGAAAAAGCCGCATCCATGTGGCACGAATGCGTGGAAGGTCATACGCATGGGCATGGATGTGCGAATCAAATGTACGGGTTGCGATCATAGTGTGATGATTGGACGACTAGAATTTGAACGCAAGCTGAAAAAGATACTGATTCGTGCGGAGGAAGAACCGCAAGCATAAACCATATTTCTTTGATCAACCCCTCTGTCTTTTTCTACAATGCCTGTAAACGATGAAGCGACGCACTTATATGCTTCACGGAGCGGCTTTGTCGTTTTAGACGGGAGGGGTTCAATGAAAAAGATGAGTGTTCGGTGGTTGCAATGGGTAGTAGTGTTTGCGCTTTTCCTACTTCCATCACAGGGAGTGTGGGCAAAGTCGGCAAACGAATGGGGAGTGAGAATATCCCCTGCTGACAAATCGGCGGAAATAGACCCGAATCAAATCATTACACTGACGTTTTCGGGGCCGGTTTCGTTAAAAAATGGGCAAGAGCTGTCCGACAAGTCTGGTCTCTCGATTATTTCACTCACGGACGCGAAAAAAAAGAAGGTTCGTTTTACGGCGAAATGGAACAAAACAGATCGAAGCATGACAATTGATCCGGAAGGAAATCTGGAAGCAGGGGCGTCCTATCGAGTTAGCTTGCTGGCCAAAAAAGTGAAGGATCAGCGAGGCAATTTGAATCCAGAGCTGGCTAGCACGTTTCAAACGAAAAAACCTGTGGATAATATCGCTCCACAAGCAGTCATATTGCCCGGTCACGGAGCTAAGAATGTAAAGCTCCAGGATAAAGTGACACTCCAGTTTGCAGAAGAGATTACTTTGGTTGATGGTGGAGCCCTATCCAGCAAAACAGCCGGGCCATTAGTTCGTGTAACAGATGAAAAAGGGACTGTCGTTCCGCACACAATTACATGGAACAAAAGCAAGCGGATGTTGTCTGTGAAGCCAAAAGGAAAATGGCAGCCACATACGAGATATCAGGTAAGTCTCATTGCGGGCTTGGTTAAGGATACAGCAGGTAATTTAAATCAAGCGCAGTGGATAACTTTTCAGACCGGATCGAAGTAATTCAAGCATGTGGGTAAAAAAAAGGATGCAGCCAATTTAGAGGCGCATCCTTTTTCCTTTTGTACGATCAAATGTATCTCCCGGTGATGGTACTTAGGTTATGACTGATCATTATCCCTAGGCTGCATTGCCTTGGCTATGATCTATGTGGAGTTAGAGAAGGTAAGGCTGCTGAGGATGCAAGCTTACCTTCAGATAGGCTGGATGGCAGCGGAGTAGGTTAGTCGCAGTCACAACCTACGATAACGAGAAGGATGAACAGAACCAAGATCAGCGCGAAATCGTCGAAACCGTTAAAGATACCCACTTGCTAACACCTCCTACCGTAGTTTCAATACTCATGCTATGTAGAAACCCACAACGGGGTATAGGCGGATGCCCTGGTTCCAAAAAAATAAGTTATGCACAGCATATCCACAGAAAATGTGGACAACTTTTTACTAAGAAAAGGAGTGTCTGCAAACGATGTGGGAGACAAAAAGTTGTTAGTAAATACTTATCCACAGACTTATCCACAAAAGGGGATTTTCTCTGGATAAATCGACGGTAATTATTGAATATTTTAAAAATTTTTATTAGTAAGAAGGAATTTGGCAGGTGAAAATATAATTACACACTTATAATTTTGGCAAAAATAGATAGAAGAAAAGGGGCGATTGAGATTTGAAGAAGCAAGTATTTGCATCAGTTACGGCTTTGGCCATTGCATTGTCGACAGTATCTGTACCATTTATTCCTTACAGCACGCAGGCGGTAGCTCTTGCTGCTGAAAAGCCTTCTTATCAAACTCGCGCTGAGATCCCAGATGCGTACAAGTGGAAGCTGGATGATATTTATCCGACTGTTAAGGAATGGGAAAAAGATGTTGCAAAGGTTGAATCTTTGGCAAACGCTTTCACAAAACACAAAGGCAAGCTGGGTACATCGTCTGGTGCGATGCAGGCAGCATTCGATGACTATGTTGAGTTGATGCGCTTAAATGACAAAGCATACGTGTACGCAAACATGTCTCTCGATGTAAACTCCGCGAATCCTGATCTGCAAAAGCTGGGAGACCGCGCTGAGAAAATGTACACGCTTGTCACAGAAAAAACTTCATGGGTACAGCCTGAAATCGTTGCGATTCCCGATGGCAAAATAAAGAGCTTGCTGTCTAAAAAGGAGCTTGAGCCTTACAAACTGTTTATCGAGGACATGCTAAGAACGAAGCCGTACTCACTCTCTGCGGATATGGAGCAGCTCTTGGCGAAATCGTCTCCTTTGGGAGGTGCACCGACCAACATTTACAGCATGCTGTCCAAAGACGTGAGGTTCCCTAAAATCAAAGATGAGACAGGCAAGGAAGTTCAGTTAACTCGTGCCAATTTCATTTCCTATATGGAAAGCAAAGATCAAAATGTGCGCAGAGAAGCGTTCAAGGCCTATTATGGGGCTCTGATCGATTTCCAAGACTCGTTTGCATCAACATTGGCTGCCAAAGTAAAGGGCGATAATTTCTACGCAGCGGTACGCAATTACGATTCTGCTCTGGAAGCAAGCCTAACACCGAACAACGTACCGACGAAGGTGTATGATGAGCTGATTGACACGGTGAATGATAATCTGCCATTGCTGCATCGCTACATTTCTTTGAAAAAGAAAATGCTTGGCGTGAAGGAATTGCACATGTACGACATTTACGTGCCGATCGTTCCATCTGATGACAAATATATTTCCTTCGACGAAGGAAAGAAAATCGTCGTTAATGGTTTGGGAGTAATGGGTGATGACTATGTGAAGGCAATGTCTGACGGCCTGGATGGCGGATGGGTAGATGTCTATTCCACTGATGACAAGCGCACGGGTGCCTACCAATGGGGTGCTTATGATACACATCCATATGTACTGTTGAATCACCAAGGTACGCTCGATGATGTGTATACCATCGCCCATGAGATGGGACACGCCATGCAGTCGTATTATACGAACAAAAATCAACCTTATATTTCCTCTAACTACCCAACCTTCACGGCAGAAGTGGCTTCTACCATGAATGAAACTCTGCTGTTCAAGAGCATGTACGCGAAGGCGAAGACGAAAGAAGAGAAGATGTATCTCTTGAATCACTATCTGGAAAACTTCCGCTCCACGTTGTTCCGTCAGACGCAGTTCGCGGAGTTTGAGAGAGCGATTCACGAGAAGGAGCAAGCGGGAGAATCTCTGAATGCGGAAGCGATCAAGAAGATCTACCTCGACATCAACAAGAAGTACTACGGAAAAGACATGGTTTCCGATGAGGAAATCGGTATGGAATGGGCACGTGTGAGCCATTTCTACAACTATAAATACTACGTCTATCAATACTCGACGAGCTTTGCCGCTGCACAAGCATTAGCGAAGCAAATCATGGATGAAGGTCAGCCAGCTGTGGATCGAGTTCGTAAAAACTTCCTCGAAGCGGGTAACTCTGCTCCGCCTATCGAGGTGCTGAAAGCAGCAGGTGTGGACATGTCCACGTCCCAGCCAATCGAGCAAGCGATGGAAATCTTTGAAGAGACATTGAATGAGCTGGAAAAGCTGGTAAACGAGAAGTAAAGAAGCAATAGAAGCAAAACAGGCTCCCTTCCATTACGGAGAGGAGCCTGTTTTTTTGTATGTATCAATAGGCAATGCCTACTCGCGCCCGAATGTATTCGGAACGACAGAGCTGCTGATACGTAAACTCCGCCGTATCTGGCACGGAAATTTGCATCCCATCTACAGGCAACTGGTGAGCCTCGACCCGGTAAGTGCCTGTATACTCGCCATCAGGCAAATAGGTCGGGCAAACAATAGTCCAATCGAGCTCGGACTGTTCCAAAAGCGAGTATGCCTTGTGATGTTCCTCGGCAGCACGCGTCAATTTTTGTCTGGACTCACTGGATTGATAGCGGAGCAGGTCAGGAGAAACTCTGCTTTGCAAGATGCCGGCGGTGCCCACCGTAATAATGCGTGAAACGCCTTCTCGCCTCATTGCTTCAATAATATAGGGAGTTCCTTCGGATAACGTCGTTGCCTTGTCTGTCCCGAGCGCGCTAATGACCGCGTCGACTCCACGCATGGCTGATGCAACATCCTTTTGATCAAGGACGTTTCCGGTCAGAACACGAAGATTTTCAGCAGCCAGATGAAGAAGCTTGTCTGCGGACCGAACGAGAGCAGTTATTTCATGCCCATCTTTTAACGCATAGTCGAGGATATGGCTTCCTACGCGACCAGTGGCACCAAGGAGTAAGAGCTTCATTTTTTAGTCACCTCTTTACCTTTTCTTTTACCGTAGCAAACAGATTCTGTTTGTCTAGTCTATCATTTCTTTTTTTGTCCCACCACATGGAGCTATGATAAGAGACAGGAGGAGACAAGTAAAAAAAAAGCTTCCACAAGGAGACAATTGTAATCTGAAAACCAAATCTATATACTTAGAAGGATATCAGGATGATGATAAGGGAGTGTATATAGATGGGTGCATCATGCGGGATTGTAGGTCTTCCTAACGTAGGAAAATCGACATTGTTTAATGCCATTACACAAGCGGGCGCTGAATCGGCTAACTACCCGTTCTGTACGATTGACCCGAACGTAGGGATCGTGGAGGTGCCAGACGAGCGTCTGGAAAAGCTGACACAAATCGTTGTACCGAACAAGGTAGTTCCAACTGCGTTTGAATTCGTAGACATTGCAGGCTTGGTAAAAGGCGCGAGCAGAGGTGAAGGACTTGGCAACCAGTTCCTGGGTCACATCCGTGAAGTGGACGCGATTGCCCATGTTGTTCGTTGCTTTGAAGATGAGAACATCACGCACGTAGCAGGTCGTGTCGATCCTTTGAGCGATATCGAGACAATCAACCTGGAGCTGATTTTTGCTGACCTGGACTCTGTTGATCGTCGTATTGACCGCATTGCACGCAAAGTGAAATCCGGCGACAAGGAATCCAAGCAAGAGCTGGACGTGCTGGAAAAATTGAAAGCAGCATTTGAAGAGGGTCAATCTGCTCGCAGTGTTGAACTCGATGACGAAGAGCGCAAATGGATTCGCGATTTGCATCTGCTGACAATCAAGCCAATGCTGTACGTGTGCAACGTAGCGGAAGACGGCATTAACGATGCAGACAACAACCCGCATGTGCAGACAGTTCGCCAGCATGCAGCGAGTGAAGGGGCAGAAGTGGTTGTCATCAGCGCGAAAGTAGAGGCGGAAATCGCTGAACTCGAGGGCGAAGACAAAGAGATGTTCTTGGAAGAGCTCGGTCTTACAGAGTCTGGTCTCGATCGCTTGATTCGTGCTGCTTACAAACTGTTGGGATTAGTAACTTATTTCACTGCAGGTGTACAAGAAGTTCGCGCATGGACCATCCGTCAGGGTACAAAGGCTCCGGGAGCGGCAGGCGTGATTCATACCGATTTCGAGCGCGGATTCATTCGTGCGGAAGTGATTGCTTATGATCATCTGGTAGATGCTGGTTCGGTGGCAGTAGCGAGAGAACGTGGGAAGTACCGTCTTGAAGGGAAAGAGTACGTAGTGGCAGATGGAGATGTTATGCATTTCCGTTTCAATGTTTAGTACGAAATTCTTGATTCGAACTAGGCGGTTTGTTATAATACGATAATGCGAGTATTTATGGAGTGCATGTTTTGTGCGTTTCGTTTTAGCACTCGCTCCTTGCCCGAACAGGGCCGCTAAAGTCCATAAGGAGGTGAAAAGGTATGCGCCAATACGAAGTAATGTATGTATTGCGTCCAGACCTTGAAGAAGAGAAAGTAAAATCCAATGTAGCTCGTTACAGCGATGTTGTAACTAACTATGGTGGCGAAATCTCTAAGCTTCAAGAAATGGGTAAACGTCGTCTTGCGTACGAGATCAACAAGTTCCGTGAAGGTTACTACGTTTTGATGAACTTCAAAGCGAACTCCGATGCTGTTGCGGAAGCTGAGCGTCTGATGAAAATCAATGACGACGTAATCCGCTTTATGTTTGTTCGTGATGAGAAGTAATCATTGTCGCGATCAGAGGGGGAACCAAGATGAATAAAGTCATTCTCATCGGCAACCTGACGAAAGATCCTGAACTTCGCTACACGCCAAATGGCGTTGCCGTTGCTACTTTTACTGTGGCCGTCAATCGTCCCCGCACCAATCAAGCGGGAGAGAGAGAAACGGACTTCATTAACATTGTCGCTTGGCAAAAACTTGCCGACCTGTGCGCAAGCTATTTGCGTAAAGGTAGACAAGCAGCCATCGAAGGACGTATGCAAACACGCTCCTATGATAATAAAGAAGGTAAAAAGGTATACGTGACGGAAGTCGTTGCGGAGAACGTTCAATTTTTGGGCGGTCGAGGCAATGAATCCGGCGGAGACAATCCAGGATACGATCCAGGACCGGGCATGGGTGGCGGTAACAAACCATCCGCTCAACGAAATAATGACTACGATCCGTTTGGTGATCCTTTCGCGAGTGCAGGCAAGCCGATCAACATTTCAGATGATGACTTGCCGTTCTAGTATCGTATAACTTTCACATTCCTAAGAGGGAGGGACTATCATGGCACGCAAAGGACGTCCTAATAAGCGTCGTAAAGTATGCTTCTTTAAAGTGAACAAAATCAAGCACATCGATTATAAAGATGTTGACTTGCTGAAAAAGTTCATCAGCGAGCGCGGCAAAATCTTGCCACGTCGTGTAACTGGTACTTCTGCGAAGTATCAACGTGCACTGACAATCGCAATCAAGCGATCCCGTCAAGTAGCACTGTTGCCTTACACTGCTGAATAAGTTGCAAAAGCTATAAAAAGGGGGGCACAATTGCGTGGCCCTCTTTTTTCCATAGTTTTCTATGGAAAGTGTACATGAGACATGAATAATGAGGTGCTGACATGCCGTCCAAAACGAAACACTTGGCTGAAAATGCCCTTATGCTGGGTATCGCACTGGTGCTGCTGTTTCTCGGTACATATACCATACTGGGAGGACTCGTCAGTTTCCTGATACCTCTGCCTTTTATCCTTTTGGCAGTAAATCGAACAGTACGTAACATGGTATGGATAACCCTTGCCTTTACGTTTCTGGGCTGGATCATTACGGGTCCGTTTGCAGCTACACTTGCTTTTTCAAGTGCGGTTTGGGGTTCAGTCATGGGGATTTTTTATGCGAGAAAAGGAACGGCTCTTCCGGCGATTGTGGCAGGGGCAGGCGTTGCCTTTTTAGGTGTCGTTTCCATGATGGCATTTATGGCATTCGGGATGAACGTTGATTTTAATGCCATCACGCAAGAAGTTGCTAAGCTACGCCCAGCAATGGTGCCAAAAGAGCAGTTTGATCAGCTTCTTGAACTGGGCAAAATCGTCTTGCCTACGAGTCTTGTCATGTTCAGCTTTTTATCGACCGCCATTATTCATGGATTGGCGAGTCTGATTGGACGACGTCTGCGCAGACCGATTCCAGCATTGAAGCCAATTCGGGAATGGAACTTCCCACGATCATTGCTTTATTACTACTTCATTGCGATGATCAGTCTTTTGTTGTTTGCCGAAAGCATGCAGGGAACGTTTTGGGAAATCGCCTTGATGAACCTGAAAGTCATGCTGGATGCGATTTTTGTTTTGCAGGGTTTGAGTTTTTGTCTGTTTGCAGCCTATTTATACGGCTGGAAGAGACTGACTCCTGTGCTCGTTGTCTGTCTATTTATTTTTCCACCCCTAAGTACTATACTTAGTCTAGTAGGGATATTTGACCTAGGAATTCGTTTGCGTGAAAAACTGGAAACAAGAGTGAAGAGGGGCTGAGGAAATGCCCAAGTTCCTGTTAAAGCGTTGGTACGGGATGCACATGGTCCTGGCACTCAGCTTTAGCTTGCTGTTGTTGGGGATTTTGACCTTGTTCCATTGGATGTACGGGGCGATCGGCATGGTGTGCTTGATTGGCTTGGTTCTTTACGCTCTTCAAGCAGAAAAGGGGTTCCAACGAGACTTGCGCCTGTACTTGGCGACGGTCACCCATCGTGTGAAGAAGGCGGGAGAAGGCGTTATCCAGGAACTGCCGATCGGAATTCTTTTATACAACGAGGAAAAGGCAATTGAGTGGGTAAACCCGTATATGACGCATATGTCCGGGGATGAAACCATGATCGGGAAAAGCCTTCAAGAGGTATTCCCCCAACTGGTTTGGAAGCCGGAGCAAAAACGGCTGGAGTTTACTTATAACGAGCGGGTATACGAAGTCATTGTTCGGTCCGATGAGCGCCTTTTGTATTTCAAGGACATTACGGATTTCAAAGAATTGACGACTCGTTACCATCGAGAAAAGGCTGCACTTGCCATCATTCACCTCGACAACTTGGACGAGGTTGGACAAGTCATGGATGATCAGAGCCGTACGCTGCTCTCTACAAGCGTGGCTGGTGTGATTACAGAGTGGGCCAACAAACATGGCATATATCTTCGCCGAATCACAGCCGACAAGTTTTTGGCTCTGATGGAACGGGAAGCACTTGATAAATTGGAAGAATCGCGATTTGACATTCTCGATGTAGTACGGGAGATGACGGCTGACAACAAGATTCCGATCACGCTCAGTATCGGGGTTGGAGCGGCGGCTACCACTTACATTGAGTTGGGACAAATGGCGCAATCAAGCTTGGATATCGCATTAGGGCGCGGTGGCGACCAGTGCGCTGTCAAGATTGGCAACAAGCTCACTTTTTACGGTGGGAAATCGAATGCGGTGGAAAAGCGGACACGTGTCCGGGCTCGTGTTATTGCACATGCTTTGCGTGATCTCATTCATGAGGCGGAGCACGTCATTGTCATGGGGCATAAACAGCCTGACATGGATTCCATCGGGGCATCACTTGGTGTATTGAAAGCTGTGCAGTTGCACAACAAAACGGCTTATATTGTCATGGATGAAGGCAATCATTCTGTCGAGCGTCTGATGAAAGAGATTTATGCCAATGAAGAGTTGGCTGAGACCTTTATCACGCCAGAACAGGCAATCCGACTCATCTCCGGTCGCACATTGCTGGTAGTCGTCGATACGCATCGACCATCGCTGGTGATTGAGCCGAAGCTGTTGACGGAAACGAGCCGAATTGTGGTGATCGACCACCATCGACGTTCGGAGGAGTTCATTGAGCCAGTACTCTTGTATCTGGAACCGTATGCTTCTTCGACGGCCGAGCTTGTTACGGAGCTCTTGCAATATCAGAGCGAGCGATTGAATATCGACAATCTGATTGCAACGGCACTGTTAGCAGGGATTGTGGTGGATACCAAAAGCTTTGCCTTCCGCACAGGTTCGCGGACCTTCGAAGCGGCGTCTTTCCTTCGCCGTAACGGGGCTGATACCGCAGCTGTCCAGCGTCTGTTGAAGGAAGATCTGGGGCAGTATGTGAAGCGAGCAAAAATCATCATGAATACGGAAACGTACCGTGACAACATGGCGATTGCCATAGGCGATCCGTCTGAGGATTACACACAGGTACAGGTGGCGCAAGCTGCTGAGCAGCTACTCACCTTGTCAGGTATCCAGGCGTCGTTTGTTGTTGCAGAGCGATCCGACGATACGATCTTGATCAGTGGACGTTCTCTGGGCGACATCAATGTTCAGTCCATCATGGAACTGCTGGGTGGAGGCGGTCACCTCACTGGTGCTGCGACACAAATTCAAGGCATATCAATTAAAGAAGCAACACGTCGTTTGAAAGAAGCGATTGACTCGGTCGTATAGGCCAAAATATAAAGGGGGAAACGATGATGAAAGTCATTTTTCTTCAAGATGTAAAAGGCCAAGGGAAAAAAGGCGAAGTTAAGGATTTGTCAGAGGGCTATGTACGAAACTTCTTGTTGCCAAAGAAGCTGGTAAAAGAAGCGACAGATAGCAACGTGAAAACGCTCGACGCTCAAAAGCGCAGCGAAGATAAGCGCAAGGAGCAAGAAAAGCTGGATGCTCAGGAGCTGGGCAAAAAGCTGGAAGAGCTGACAGTGAAAGTAACAGGAAAAGCAGGCGAAGGTGGTCGCTTGTTCGGTGCAATTTCCAGCAAACAAGTAGCGCAAGCGCTTGAAGATCAGTATAAAATCAAAGTAGACAAGCGTAAGCTCGAAATGGATGCAATCCGTGCTTTGGGCGTGACGCAAATCAAAGTAAAACTGCACAACGAAGTAACGGTGACGCTAAAAGTACACGTTGTGGAAGAATAATGTCTCAATTGTGGGGGGTGTGACGTGAGCGACCTGTTTTTGGATCGTGTGCCGCCACAGAACAAGGAAGCGGAACAATCGGTACTGGGTGCCGTGTTCTTGTCTAAGGAAGCTTTAATCACGGCCATTGAGATTCTCCGTCCGGAGGATTTTTACAAGACAGCGCATCAGCGCATCTTTCAAACGATGGTGGACCTGTATGAAAAAGGCGAACCTGTCGATCTGGTTACGGTTACAGCTGATCTACAGGATCACAAGCTGCTGGATGAAGTCGGCGGGGTTACGTATCTCACGGAAATCGCGAGTTCAGTTCCAACGGCTGCCAACATCGAATACTACGCAAAAATTGTAGAAGAAAAATCACTGCTTCGTCGATTGATTCATACAGCTACCAAGATTGCCAATGACGGCTACTCCCGTGAGGATGATGTCACGCAGATCATCGCGGATGCGGAGAAGTACATCATGGAGATCGGCCAAAATCGCAACAGTGGCGGTTTTACACCGATTCGGGATGCCCTTCTGGAAACGTATGAGCGGATTGAGTTTTTGAGTCAGCGACGCGGTGATATTACCGGGATTTCTACGGGATATACTGATTTGGACAAGATGACAGCAGGATTGCAACGCAGTGACCTGATTATCTTGGCGGCCCGTCCTTCCGTAGGGAAGACGGCTTTTGCCTTGAATCTCGCGCAAAACGTTGCAGCCCGTGCAGGTGAGACCGTAGCCATCTTCTCCTTGGAGATGGGTGCTTCTCAGCTGGTTCAGCGTATGATTTGTGCGGAGGGCAATCTGGATGCGTCCCGGATGCGTTCCGGTACACTGGAGGAAGATGATTGGCAAAAGCTGACGATGGCAATCGGTACGCTGGCGAAAGCGCCGATTTACATCGATGATTCACCTGGGGTTACTGTACAGGACATCCGGGCAAAATGCCGTCGCCTTCAGACAGAGAGAGGCTTAGGCCTGATCCTGATCGATTACCTTCAGCTGATTCATGGACGAGGCAAAGGAGATAACCGTCAGCAGGAAGTATCTGAGATCTCGCGTACGCTTAAAGGGATCGCGCGTGAGCTGAACGTGCCGGTTATCGCCCTGTCGCAGTTGAGCCGTGGTGTAGAGCAACGGCAGGACAAGCGACCGATGATGTCCGATATCCGTGAGTCGGGGTCGATTGAGCAGGACGCCGATATCGTTGCCTTCTTGTACCGTGATGACTACTATGACAAGGAATCAGAAAACAAGAATGTCATCGAAGTCATTATCGCCAAACAGCGTAACGGCCCGACCGGAACGGTAGAGTTGGCGTTTTTGAAGGAATTCAACAAATTCGTTAACTTGGATCATCGCTTTCGAAATCAAGCGGGTTAATAGTTGGAATGGAAGAAAAGCCGGAGAAATTCCGGCTTTTTTTTCTATATTGAATTGCCGAACATATTAAGAATTAACTATATGAATGTTCGTATTTAGCGTTGACATAGGAAGTCTCGTTTAGTAAACTTAGATTGTTTCAGGCCCGAAAAGACATGATAATATCAGGAGGTGTTTTTCGATGTCAACAGTCGTTGTCGTCGGAACCCAGTGGGGCGATGAAGGTAAAGGTAAAATTACAGACTATCTAGCTGAAAGTGCAGAGGTAGTGGCTCGTTATCAAGGCGGTAACAACGCAGGCCATACCATTATTTTTGATGGTAACAAGTATAAGCTGCATTTGATTCCATCCGGAATTTTTTATAGTGACAAGACCTGCGTAATCGGAAACGGTATGGTAATCGATCCGAAGGCATTGGTAAAAGAGCTGGAGTACATTCACAGCTTCGGTTTTTCTACAAGCAATTTGAAAATCAGTGATCGCGCGCATGTGATCCTGCCATACCACATCAAGCTGGATGGCGTAGAGGAAGATAGCCGCGGTGCTAACAAAATTGGTACGACCCGTAAAGGTATCGGACCTGCTTACATGGATAAAGCTGCGCGTATCGGTATTCGTATCGCTGATTTGTTGGATCGCGATGAGTTTGCTCGCAAGCTCGAGCGCAACCTGGCAGAGAAAAACATGCTGCTGGAGAAGCTGTACAACACAACTGGCTTTGAGCTTCAAGAAATTCTGGATGAATACTTGGCTCTGGCAGAAATCATTCGTCCTTACGTAACCGATACATCTGTTGTCCTCAATGATTCCATTGATAGAGGCAACCGCGTATTGTTTGAAGGTGCACAAGGCGTATTGCTCGATATTGACCAAGGTACGTATCCTTACGTAACGTCCTCCAACCCAATTGCGGGTGGCGTGACGATCGGTTCTGGTGTAGGACCAACCAAGATTCACCAAGTAATCGGGGTGGCAAAAGCTTACACAACACGTGTAGGTGATGGTCCGTTCCTGACTGAGTTGAATGATGCAACCGGCGATCATATTCGTGAGGTTGGTTTCGAATATGGTACAACAACAGGTCGTCCACGCCGCGTAGGCTGGTTTGACAGTGTTGTCGTTCGTCATGCTCGTCGTGTCAGCGGTATCACCGGTTTGGCGATCACCAAGCTGGATACATTGTCTGGCATTGAGACATTGCGTATTTGCACAGCGTACAAATACAATGGAGAAATCATCGAGTCGTTCCCGGCGAACCTCAACCTGCTGGCGAAATGCGAGCCAGTTTATGAGGAACTGCCAGGTTGGACAGAAGATATCACAGGCATTCGCAATCTGAACGACCTGCCAGAAAACGCTCGTCACTACATCGAGCGCATTACGCAACTGACTGGTATTCCAATGTCGATCTTCTCCGTAGGACCAGATCGTGAACAAACAGTCGTTGTTCGTGGCATTTACGGATAAGCTATCGGCTATATAATAGAAGAGAAAGCTGTCGAGTATTCGGCAGCTTTCTTTTTTTGCAAGGGACAGACACGAAACGGCACCCTCTGGGCATATGGTTAGACATAGGGAGAAATGGAGAGGTGATCATGATGATGGGTTTTGGATTTGACCAAAAGGCCATGAAGCTACTGGGCAAAAATGTACAGGTAAAGATGATCAATGGCGTCGTCATCAAGGGAACCATGACTCATTTCAATAATGGCTACTTATGCTTTATCACCACATACAAACAACCAAATGACGCCGAGAAAACGAAAATACGCAGACTTGCGTTAAAAGACGTTACCTCGATGCAAGAGGTGTGAGTCACAGATGTTCATAACGAAATAAGCCATCTTTCCTAGTCAATTAAGGGAAGATGGCTATATTTATTTTAGATCATGCCTCCATATGATCGGATGATCTCAGTCGCAAGATCACCTTGTTCCTCTGGTACGACTGCCGTTAACAAGACACTGCGATTCAAATTGTCATCGCCTCGATCGGCCATGCCGCTGGCGTCTGGATCTACTGCGGCCATGACACTTGCATCCCTGCCGCTTGGGAAATCAGCTGCCAGTGTTAGGTTGCCCAAGCTGGGAAAATCTCCGGATATGGGATTCAGGATCTGTTCATTTCCGTCACCAGGGAATTGTCCGATTCTGTCGATCTGAATGGTGGAAAAACCAGCTTGTCGAAGTGCTTTTTCTGCCTTTTGGGCATCATCTTCGGTGTGAAATCCTGCAAGAATGTTACGTTCCTTCACGTATATCAGCCTCCAGATATGATAAATACTACCAATTGTTTGTACATATAGTGACTCTATGTCTATTTTTTTATTCGACAGCAATTTACACTTGATGTTGTCGTTAATCTTATGGTAAAGTCGACATAGTTGGTTTCTTTAGGCAATTTGGCAGATAAATGGAAACTAAATTTTGGGATTTACGACCTAGTCGATAAATTAAAAATTTTCAGGAAATGGAACGAGCAAGTTGTATCTGTTTTCAGGAGGGACAAGTTATGCATTGGTCGGAATGGAAGGCCAAGCTGCAGGAACGGTCATCACGAATCGTTCGGGATTGCAGTGATCTGGCGAAACGTACAATGAAACGTACAAGCTCTTACATCCAGTCACATAAAAAACAGTCGCTTTCAATTGCGGCAGGTCTAGTTTTGACGATTGCTGCTGGAGCATCTGCACAATACTATTACACAAGCAATGTCAATTCTGTCTACCATGTCAGTGTAAACGGCAAAGAGATTGGCGTGGTAAATGATCCAAATGTGATACATAACTGGACAGTAGCAAAGCTGGAAGAGGAAAAGGCAAAAACAGGTCTCAACTTGCAATTGGCTGACTATATCACATTCGAAGAAGAGCGTGAGTTCAAGGCACCGTTCAATAACGATGCTGCTGTACAAGCTCTGGCATCCGTAGCGGATATCAAGGTTCAGGGCGTTAAGCTGACGATTGACGGCAAAGTGGTAGGTTACATGCCCGATCAGCAATCGGCTGATCAAGTACTGGCTGAAGTGAAGCAAAAATACTCCGGAGTTCCTGCAACGACAGGGAATAAGGCTGTTGTAGCAGCAGCATCCACAGTCCCGGTCAAACCAAATCCGGTAAAAGAAGTCGCATTTAAAGAAAACGTAGAGATGCAAACCGAAACAGTTGATGCATCTCAAATTTTGTCTGCCGAAAAACTCGAGGAGTTGCTGGTAAAAGGCACCTTCAAGGACATGAAGCACACGGTCGTAGAAGGCGATTGCATCGGTTGCATCGCGAAGAAATACGGCATTACATCAAAAGATATTTACGCGAACAACCCAGGTGTTACGGAAAATACCGTCCTGAAATTAGGACAAGAAATCAATGTAACCGCAGTGCGTCCACTGGTTACTGTACAAGTCAAAGAAGAAGTAGATCAGCAAGAGGTTATTGCTTTTAATACCCAAATTAAAAACAATGACAAGGTTCCTAAAGGCGAAACGAAGGTCGTACAAGAAGGTAAAAACGGCAGTAAAACAGTTAAGTACGAAGTTGTGAAAGAAAATGGACAAGTCGTTAATCGCAAAGTCATCAAACAAGATGTAACTGTGCAGCCTGTAACCCAAATTATGGAGCGCGGTACAAAAGTTATCCCATCGCGCGGTACAGGTCGTTTGAGCTGGCCTGCTAGCGGTTATATTAGCAGCGGCTTCGGACAACGCTGGGGAAGCATGCATAAAGGGATTGATATTGCCGGTGCTGGTTCTGTCATGGCGGCAGACAATGGACGTGTCACATTCGCTGGTTGGAATGGTGACTATGGAAAATCGGTTATCATCGACCACGGCAATGGAATGAAGACATTGTACGGTCACATGAGCGTTATTAATGTGAAGGCCGGCGATGTTGTTAGCCAAGGAAAGAAAATCGGCGTAAAGGGTTCTACTGGGCAATCGACCGGCGTCCACCTGCATTTTGAGGTTCTACAGAATGGACGAAATCAAAACCCGATTCGTTACTTAAAATAGACTAGTAATTTATGGATAGGAAAGGGCAACTCTTAGGAGGGGCCCTTTTTTTGCTGGCAGGGATTGAATGCCAAGCCCTTCTTTACGTGGCATACATGGTGTATTGTAGAGGAATAGTGACGGTCGAAGTGGAATCCTTGAAGAGGCAGTTTGAGAGGAAACAAAAGATTGTTGAACACGTACTTACAGAAAAAGGAGGGCGCAGGATGGCAAAACTCCTCGTAGTTGACGATGAAAAACCGATTGCAGATATTTTGAAATTCACGTTTGAAAAAGAAGGATATCAGGTCGTATGTGCCTACGATGGTGATGAGGCACTTGTCGTGGTCAAGGATGAGCGACCAGATCTGATTTTATTAGATGTTATGCTTCCGGGCAGAGACGGAATGGACGTATGCCGAACCGTTCGCCAAACGTATGATGTTCCGATCATCATGCTGACTGCCAAAGACTCTGAATTGGATAAAGTACTCGGGCTGGAATTAGGCGCGGACGATTACGTGACGAAGCCATTTAGTACGCGTGAGCTGGTAGCCCGTGTAAAGGCACATTTACGCCGTAACCGCTCGAAAGTGGAAGAGAAGGATAGTCAGCATGTACTGCGCGTGCATGAGCTGGAAATCGATTTGAACTCGTATACCGTCGAAAAGGTGGGAGAAGCATTAGAGCTGACGCACCGTGAGTTTGAGCTGCTGGTGTACCTCGCTCGCCATCAAGGACAAGTATTGACGAGAGAGCATCTCCTGCAGTCGGTCTGGGGATTTGACTATTTTGGCGATGTGCGGACGGTAGATGTGACCATCCGTCGTTTGCGTGAAAAAATCGAGGATGATCCAAGCCAGCCGAAGTACATTATCACGCGGCGTGGTTTGGGCTATACATTACGTAATCCCGGCATGGGAGGCCAGCCTGGATGAGGCGGCTGTTCAAAACCGTTCAGTGGAAAATGGTCATCATTTACATGCTGTTGATTTTGCTTGCGATGCAATTTATTAGCGCGTATTTTGCCCGGGAAGTCGAGAGCTACTACATCAACAACTTTTCCGAGGCCTTGAATGGACAAGCCAGTTTGTTAGCGAGTTTGCTGGAAAGCGATTTGCGCCCGCATGACGGGAAGGAATCCAACACCGAACAAAATCGTCAGTACATCGACAACCTGATCAACAACCTGGTAAAAATCAATGGAGCCAATGTGCAGGTCATCGATCAGACAAGAACGGTGGTTGCGACGACAGAGGACAAAAGTACAATTGGACAGCGAACCTCGCAGCCTGAGGTGACGGTTGCCTTGCTCGGGACGCGCAGTGAATCGATGCGGATCGACCCGAAGACAGGGGCGCGGGTGAAAGTATTGGCATTACCTGTTAAGGGCGATCAGATTGTATACGGTGCGGTCTACATGGTCGCTTCGATGGAAGGCACTTATGCGACGATTGGTAAAATGAACGGCATCTTGGGGACAGGTACGATGATCGCGATGGTCATTACGGCGGTGCTCGGGGTCGTATTGGCCCGCACTATCACCAAGCCTGTGAAGGAGATGACCCGTCAGGCGCGATTGGTGGCAGACGGGGATTTTAACAGTAGTGTACGTATCTATAGCGATGATGAAATTGGCCAACTCGGTATGGCCTTTAATCATATGACCTTGCGTTTGCAGGAAGCCATCTTGCAGCAAGAGGAAGAGCGTGAGAAGCTCGCAGGAATTTTGAGCAACATGACGGACGGTGTTATTGCCGCTAACCGAAATGGACAAATCATCCTGTTTAATCGAGCCGCAGAAGATATGTTGCAGGTGACGATGGCTGACGTCCTTCTCAAGAGGCGCACCTTGTACGATCTGTTGGGTCTGCCGCCAGAAGATGAGATGTCGCTCTACGCGCAGGAAGAACCGCTTATCATTGAGATGACGCTGCCGAATAAGGAAGAAGTCATCCTGCGTGTGACGTTTACGCCCTTGCAGCACGATAGCAAAAAAATGGGTGGGATCATTGCTGTTGTAGCCGATGTGACGGATCAGCAGCGACTGGAGCAGCAGCGCCGTGAATTCGTGGCGAATGTATCGCATGAGCTACGGACACCACTGACGACCATTAAAAGCTACGTGGAAGCGCTCCTGGATGGTGCAGTAGAAGAGCCGGAGCTGTCCCAACGGTTCTTGAAGGTTACGTCGTCGGAGACAGAGCGCATGATTCGCTTGGTAAACGATTTGTTGCAGCTATCGCGTTTTGATTCGCAAGGGGTCCGTTTGCATTGCAAGGAAGCGGATCTCAATCGATTGCTTCACTATGCTGCTGATCGTTTTTCCATGTTCAGTGAGCAACAGGAGGTTCAGCTCAGTCTGGATATGCCGAGCAAGCTTCCGCTGGTTTACATTGATCTGGATGCGATCAATCAAGTATTGGATAATCTTCTGTCCAATGCGATCAAGTATACGCCTCAAGGAGGCACTGTGGTTCTCATGGCAAAAGAGAACCAGAAGCAAAGGCGGGTTCAAATCTCTATCACCGACACAGGAATTGGTATTCCTAGCCGCGATCTGAAGCGAATCTTTGAGCGCTTCTACCGCGTAGACAAGGCGCGTTCGCGCGGCCAGGGTGGAACAGGTCTGGGATTGGCGATTGCCCGCGAATTAGTACAGGCACACGGTGCAGATATCGAGATTACGAGTGAATGGAACGTGGGAACGACAGTCACGTTCTGGGTGCCATTTGCCCAAGGAGGAAAAACGGGATGAAGCGGATGCTAGAGCCTGCCAAGACCGTCTTACTCAATCTGCTAGTGCTAGCCAGCTTTGTTTTGACAGCGATGTTGTGGTCGAATCAACCCAACCTTCAATTTATTGAACCGGCAGAGTACACGCAGTCTAAGCCCGTTCAGGAAAAACAACTCGAACAGCTCGTTACGCCGGAATCCGTTGTTTTTCACTATGGGGAAGATCGCCATACGAAAGCATCCGCAACCGATGCTCCTTACAGTTTAATCGTGCGAGAAATGTCGAAATGGATCTTCCTCGATTTTTCTCCGCTCACCATCTCCAATGAGAAATGGGAAGATATTGCCCGGGAAAAGATGGGGTTGGAAGTGCGCTTTCGGAGCACGGTTCCCTTGTCAATTGTAGGTCGGCTGGTAACCTTTCGGGATGAGTTTGACAACCGAATGAAAGGGATTGACCGATTGTGGCTGTATTACGAGAAGGACGAGGATGTCGTCTACGCGTTGTTTTTGTCGACTGAGGAAGGTCGCATGATGCGTTCTCGAACATCGATCAGCCCTAAGGATTTGCGAGAATCGTATTTGGCTTCTGGTGATTTAATGCCTGAGCAAATCATGAAAATCGTCAAACCAGAGCGAAGCTTCGTAGATTTGGAAGGATCGGCGCTGATGTGGAGCACTTACTATTTGCCCAAGAATCAGATGCGCATGCAGCAATTCCGCTACAGCTACGTACCTGTTACGAATGATAGACTAATCGAGTCTTACTTTATCGATCAATCGCTCGTCAGACAGATCATGGAGCGGGATAAAACGGTTATTTTTACAGATGGCAGCAGATCGATTCAATTGAGATCGGAACAGCAGGCGTTCACGTTTACTGATCCGGCGTATCAACAGCGTGATCAGCAGCTGTCTGATGAAGAAAAAGTGCAGAGTGCCGTTACCTTTATGAATAAACACTTGGGCTGGCTTGATGAGTATCATTTTGAACGAATCAAGAAGAGCTACAATGAAAAAGACTTGATCACATTCCGCCAGTACGTGGGGGCGTATCCCTTGATTAGTGAGGGGGAAGCCAAGCAAATCGATACAATCCAAATGACCTCAGAGGCAGGCCAGGTTGTGACGATGAGCCGATCGCTGCTGGATTTGGACAAGTATATCGACAATAAAGAGTGGACGATCATGTCTGGTCCGGAGCTGTATCAATATATTCGTGACAAAAAACTGGCGGACACCGAAAAAATCACGAACGCTTATTTGGCTTACCATACCAAAGTAGGCGAGGGAAACGTGGACTTGATGCCAATCTGGGTTGTGGAATTGGCGAATCAGGCGAGCCTGTATATTTCTGCGCACACCACGCAGGGAGGAGGGAAGGCGCATGGATTGGAGTAGAACCAAGACGATTCTGATCTGGGCCTTTCTTCTCCTCGATTTGTTTCTCCTGTATCAGGTGTATGTGACGCGCATTAGCCTGTGGAATGATAAGGAAGTCGCACAAAGTGAGAAATGGAATACAGAGCTGTACTTGAATCAGCAAAATATCACATTGGATACAGAAGTGCCGCAGGATACACCGGCAATGTCCAATTTGGATGCGGAGTATGTCGGGATTAATCCGATTTCCTTGCATGAGATATCAGAGCTTCAGGCAACGGTAGAAAAAATGGCGTTAGCTGCCAAGCTGGACCCACCGATGCAGATTCGTGGTCAGTTGAATCCTCAGGAGCTCTTGCGTCAAATTGGGCCGAGGCTGATTTATTCCGATCAATACGTAGCCGATCCGTATCAATCGAATCAAGCGCGGCTTTTGTATTGGCAGGTCTATGATAAGATGCCAGTATTCGTTGCTCCGTTAGAAATGTATTTGGACAACGGAACGGTACTTGGCTACAGGCAGACCTTTTTCCACCTTCGCAAGCAACAGGGGGAACGACAGGTGATCTCTGGTTATGCGGCCCTACGCTCCCTGGTGGACAAGCAAATCATTACACCAGGGGAACGGATTGAAAATGTGAGCCTGGGTTATTACGGTTCTTACGATGCAGATATTCAGACGCTGGTGCCTGTATGGCGTGTGGTTCACGATGGCAAATGGCATTTTGTCAACGCGATTACAGGGGCTCTGGAGCGTCCGATGGTCACGCAGCGCTGAATAGATAGACAACCTGGGATAGATACGGGAAGAGGGATGTTCGGTGAGATTTAGTGTGTTAGCAAGCGGGAGTACGGGTAACGCCATTTATGTGGCAACAGACCGTGTTTCCGTATTGATCGATGTAGGGATTACTGGAAAGCAAGCAGAAGCGGCACTGGAGACCATTGGTGTCAATCCCGCAGAGCTGAGCGCCATTCTCGTTACCCATGAGCACGTCGACCATATTAAAGGAGTTGGCGTCATGGCGCGGCGATATGGATTGCCGATTTACGCCAATGAAAAGACATGGTCGGAGCTGGATGGGCAAATCGGGACGATCAAGGAAGATCAGCGCCGCTTCTTTTCTGTGGGGGAAAAGAAAGAGTTGGAGGATTTGGGCATCGAGTCATTCGGAATCTCGCATGATGCCGCCGAGCCCATGGGCTTCTGTTTTTATGATGGCAAGAAAAAGCTCAGTGTCGCAACAGATCTGGGGTATGTCAGCGATCGGATCAAGGAGACGATTCGTGGAGCAGATGCATATGTGTTCGAGTCCAATCATGACGTTGAGCTGCTGCGCATGTCCCAGTATCCTTGGAGCATCAAGCGACGTATCTTGAGTGATGTCGGGCACTTGTCCAATGAAGCGGCGGGCGATGCTTTGCTCGATTGTCTAACAGGTGGAGCAGAGCGTGTATACCTCGCCCACTTGAGTAAGGAAAACAACATGATTGATTTGGCCCGACTGACGGTCAAAAACATCTTGGAGGAGCGGGGGCTGTCTGTTGGTAACGATGTGCATCTGCGCGATACGTACCCGGATCGACCTACCAAGCTGGAAGAGCTATAAGATTGGTTTGATCCCTGCTTGACGACTGGCGATGCGCTCTGTGAGCTCCGCATACGTATCGATATGGAAAGTTAATTGTGTATCGAGCTCATTCACTTTGGCAGCCAGCTCGTCATGTGTCAGCAGTCCTTTGGCTACGAGCAGCTCGATTAGGGCATGCAGGATAAGCGTATTGTGGTAGTCTACTTCCTGAAGATCAGCCAGTTTGGCGATGAGGTGGACTTCTTTCAAGTCTATCAATCCTTTCTAAAAGCTTTTAATCTATCATATCCGTGCTCTCGGAGAAATATTCCGGGAGCTTTTTTGTATTCCACAACCTTTCCATAATTCTCACGCCATTTTGCCGAAAGCTGGTCGTATACTAAGGGTGTCAAAAGGAACAGACATCAACGGAATCAACCATACAAACCAAATACGGCGCATGTCATTGTGTATACGAGCATGAAAAACCTGCAAAGCTAGTAATGGTAGAAGATAGAAAGGAGAGGTATGAATCATGGGTTTCTATGATGATTTCACTCACGTGGAGCGAAAAAAACAACGCGGTTCTAACATTGGACGTATGGTTGTGACGTCAGTAACGTCCGCGGTAATTGGGGGGATGGTCGTCCTGCTCACGCTGCCGACTCTCTCCAATGCGGGATATATTAATATGGTTAAGCCTGGAACAGAAAATGCGATAAGCAGCAATGCCTCCTCCGCCTCTAGCCTGTTTGCTAAGCCAGTATCTGTGAGTGTAGGATCGGGTACAGTAGAGGCGGTGAAACAAGTAGAAAATGCGATCGTTGGTGTAATCAACATCGGTCAGCGCAGAAACAGTTGGATGCAGAACTCGATGGATGTAGAGCAGGGCCAAGGCTCTGGTGTCATCTTTCAGAAAAAAGGCGGAAAAGCCTACATCGTTACCAACTACCACGTAATCGATAAGGCGCAAAAGCTGGAAGTCGCCCTGCCAACAGGGGAAAAAGTATCGGCGAAAGTAGTCGGTGCCGATGGTTACGCCGATCTGGCTGTACTGGAAATCGACGCCTCCAAGGTTACGGACGTTGCTGAGTTTGGGGATTCCTCTACCTTACAGGTGGGCGAACCGGCCATTGCTATCGGGAACCCATTGGGTATGCAGTTCTCCCGGACCGTTACACAAGGTATCATCAGTTCCAAAGAACGCTCCATGCCGATGGACTTTAACGAAGATGGCCAGGACGACTGGGAGCTGGACGTCATTCAAACAGACGCAGCGATCAACCCTGGTAACAGCGGTGGTGCCCTCGTAAACATTGAGGGACAGGTCATCGGGATTAACACTTTGAAGATTTCCAAAACAGGTGTCGAAGGGTTAGGTTTTGCCCTCCCGATCAATGATGTCAAAGTAATCGTGGACCAGCTGATGGAAAAAGGCACGCTGCAACGTTCTTACCTCGGTGTGCAGCCACTCGACTTGGCCAATGTGCCACGCTACGAATGGAAAGAAACCTTGAATCTGCCTGATCAAGTGCAAAGTGGCGTTGTCGTCCAAACGGAGGTAGGCAAATTCTCTCCTGCGGGTCAAGCGGGCTTGAGACAATTCGACGTCATTATCAAGCTGGATGACAAGAACATTTCCACAAGCGCTCAGCTGCGGAAGTATTTGACGATGAACAAAAAGCCGGGCGATACGATGGACGTTACGTACTATCGTGACGGTATCCAGAAGACTGCCAAAGTGAAGCTGACCGCTCCACCACAGCAGTAAAAAGCACTGACCAAGACATTTTGTGGGCAGGCATGTGAAGGAATCAAACGTTGACGGGCAATTCCGGGATGCATTTTGTCCCGTTTGCATATATGCAGTATCCTAAGTTCCCCCCTCTATCTATTTTAAATAGATCCCTTCTTAAGAGCGCCGAGCTGATACGGCGCTCTCTTTTTTTGTTGGTCGGTCGAGCTTTCGGTGGAGGAGAGAAAAAAGAAGAAAACGCTCAAGTTCTTGGGATACCTGCCGGGAGGCGGTTCTGCCCAGCTCCATGGAAAAAGCGAAACCCGCGTCCAAAGTCGCGTAGCTACGTAGTGTCTCAGAGGTGGACGCTAAAGGCTGGTTTCCCTTTTTCCATTGCGCTTCGGATGGTATCCCAAAGACTTTCGCTGTTTTCTTCTTTTTTCTCTCTACAGCTTTAATTGTCCGACGAGGTTTTCAAAATAAAAGCTATAAAAATATAAAGGCATATGATTGCAAACACATCGATGTCTTTTTGGTGGATTCATTTGTTTTGTTGCGGTTCTGGGGTAGAATAGGAAGCGACAATTATGAACGGAAAAGAGGCATTTGATATGGACATGAAGATGAAAAGCTTGCAAATAGAAGGCAAAGAAGTTGAGCTGTTGGCGGAATATCCGGTGCGGTTTGCTTGCATGGAGCATTTGGAGCAGGAGTTGGATGATTACGTAAACGATTTTGAGGCGGCGCCGGATACGTATGCAGCACAGGCGATTGAGGGCGATGGAGTAGACAAGCGTTGTCGGGAATGTGGAGAGCCTGCGCAGATTGCGCTTTTGAAAGAGAAGGGAATGTAGGATCATGCAGATTTCGATTATTACAGTAGGGAAGCTGAAGGAGAAGTATTTGCGTGAGGGCATTGATGAATACAGCAAGCGTCTGTCTGCTTATTGCAAGCTGCAAGTGATCGAGGTCAATGATGAAAAAGCGCCGGAAGAGATGAGTGCGGCGGAGATGGAGCAGGTGAAGCGCAAGGAAGGCGAGCGTATCCTGGCGCAGATCAAGCAGGATCAGTATGTGATTGCGTTGGCGATTGATGGTCAAATGTGGTCATCGGAGAAGCTGTCTGCGGAGATGGACAAGCTGGCTTTGCATGGGCGCAGTCAGGTGGCGTTTTTGATTGGCGGGTCGCTGGGGTTGGCTGATCAGGTGTTGAAGCGGGCGGATGCGTTGTTGTCGTTTTCGAAGATGACGTTTCCGCATCAGTTGGTGAGGTTGGTGCTGCTGGAGCAGGTTTATCGGGCGTTTCGGATTAGTCGGGGGGAGCCTTATCACAAATGACGCAAATTTTTTGAATAAAACAGGGAAATACCCTTATTTTAATGGGTATTTCTCTGTGTGGGTTTAATTAATTTTACACTACTGAAAAGGAACAGAGCCCCCTTTAAGGTATGAAGGAGGCTCTCTCAAAAATTAAGTCAGACGTTACGGGCGATAGGATTTAAGAAGGCTTAAAATTCTTCGGGTGAAAGAAATTTTTGAATTATGGATTCAGCGGATGTTGTCAAATAGGGATTTTCATACGATACCACAAGCTGTCCTGGAAAGTATTCTTCATAAACGGTTTGTTTTTTTACCCAATGTGAATCGTACTCCATGTTGCCGATCAAACCAAGATGCTCCCAGTAGAATTCTTCCCCATTTATTGTAATCGTGAAGTCAGGTGATAATCGGCTTCCAGACCCATAGCCCAACTCTTTTTCATATTCGTAGGAAACACCGTACTGGTGCAGCAAGTTGGCTATGATGACCTCGGATTTCGAGCGAACTAAATCTCCTTTGGTAGTCTTATAAATTCGATCCAACAAAAACTTGGGCACGCCTAAATGCCGACCGATTTCTTGATGGATTTGTCTTGAATTCTCACAGTTTTCGATCAGGTGTACAAAATAGTCAAGAAGCGCATGCTTGTATGAACGTTTCTCTGCGCTGTACTGTTCGAGTTGCTGTAAGGCCTGATCATCGAGCTCTTCGGCATGACTGTAAATAATTAGACACTTGCCCAGACTCTTCGCAAGCTTTACTTGCTCTGTGACAATGGCTTCAAACACAATCGTACTGATCTCCTGCACGGACTTTCCGCTCTTCTTCATCGTGGTGATCATATTTTTGGTTTTTGTTAAGCCGATAAGTTCCTTCAACGCTTCATGCTTCACATCGTTGAAGACATAGGATTGGCGGTCCTTTTCAAATTCGTTAATACCCTCAAGTATGGTTTGTTTAAGAACCGCGCCGATGTTCTTTTTCTGGGTTTTTACAGCGCCGTCGCTACCAAATTTCTCCGCCAACTTCTGAATCTGATCGGCTGAAAGGGAGGTCCCGGCGCCTGACTCCATAAAGCGGTCAAAATAATCGTGGAAATGCGCTTTGATTTCCGTTATCACTTGCTCGATATGCTGCTCTTCATATGTCCTCGATAGCATTCGGATAATACAGGGTACCAGCCTCCTTATTCTTGCAGAAATTTATGTAATCCAACCTACAAAATATAAATACGAATGGGAAGGTGAATAGTATGCCACCCTTTTAATTCGACAGAATTATGGGGATCCCTACCAAGATATGGGTGAGTACTAATTGTATTGTGTGTTCCCTATGATCCGGGACAATTGCTTGTCGATCAAACATCGCTCTAATTATAATATCTTATTTATTCTGCTGTTGAGACAATTTCATTCGAAAATTCAGACTAAGTAGTATCTAATTGCTAGGCGGGAGCCCTTACCTTTTGGCGGGGCGTAAAGAATATCATGTTTGACCTTTGAATCATACATGGCATCACAGCAAGTTGGCATTCTGTTCTTTACTGCAGGTGAACCAAAAACAACTTTGTGAAGTTCGCCTGCAATGATATCCATGTGCGTCTTGCCTTCGAGTCGCGCTTGAATAAGAATTTCTTCAAGTTGCTTTTTACACAAATCGATTGGTCTTTGATCCACTACAAAATCCCCTCCAAATTGGAAGAAATATAGCATATCTGCATACCCCTAAAGCAAGCGTTGTTGTGATTAGCTTTGTTCGCGGGTGATTATGAGGAGATCGTCTATTAATGACGATCTCCTGTAATACGAGTTAAAGAGTAGACGGATCTTCTAATTGAATATAGAAGGGTCCAGCCATGCGCTTGCACCAAGCAAGTGAAGACAAAATGGTACCTCCCTCAAACTTAGGTGGCCCCTCGATCCAAGTATCAGACCATACAAGGCAGTCAGCTTCTTGTTGTTCGAGGTCAACGGAAACGTAGACATCCGTACCATCAACATATTCGCAAAGGCCGTAGGAGCCGTTTGTTCGAAGGACTACCCGCACAAAGTGGGTTGGCTTTCCTGTACTCAAGTACGATTCACGGAGCACAGCATCGTCTAAAGAATAAGGGAGGAAATCAGCAGTCTCCAGCGTCTCCTCGAACGGGATCACTGCTGCAGACATGATCCATACGTTATCATCATACATTTGCTCCTCAGCGTTGTACCCGTTCCTCTCGAATGCGGTTTTTAGCTTGTCAAGAATTAGTTCATTCACAGTTTTCATTTTGCTTTGGGGCTGGCCCTAAAAAATGCTTCTGGGTGTTTTCATCAAAGTTCAGTTCGATCGTTTCGATCTTCGGTCCTTGACGCTAATTTGCTTGATGATCAGGTGGAGTAGAGACTTGATTTGCTCGGTAGGTGCATTTCCGAGAATATGATCGAGTTGGCCAAGGGTAGCCCGAACGTAGTTGAGGTCGATCAGCTGGCTGTTGTCGTTACCGAGCTCCCATTCGATCTCTGATTTTCTGGCGAGAAGCCGCTCCCTCTCTGCTTTCAGCTCATCCAGCCGGTTGGCAAGGGTTTCGGGGTCGACCAACTCGTCCTCGAATAGGCTAAAATACTTTTGCCGTTTCCCCTCGATCGAATCCACCTTTTGATTGATGTGCTTAAGCTCATCTTGGAGCGGAGCAGTGTTTCCTTTCCGCTGCTGGTTCATGGTCAGTACAATATCCATGAGAATGCGCTCGTTGTTAATCACCTCCTTAATGCGCTGGTACACGAACGATTCGGGGTAGTCCGCCTTCACACTGTTGGCGCGGCATACGGAACTACCCTTGCTCTTGAAGTTACCACAGGAATAGTAGCGGCGAACGATTCTCGTACCGTCTTTCAGTTTGTTGACGGTTCGGCTCGCGACCATTGCTGCGCCACACTGTGGGCATCTCATGAGGCCAGTCAGGGTGTACTTGCCGTCGAAGGTTCTCGATGAGGCAACAGCTTTGGACAACTGGAGGAGCTGGACTTTTTCCCAGAGCTCCTCGGAAATGATCGGCTCATGCTCCCCGTCGACAATAATAGGGTTATCGTTTTTTCCCTTACGACGGCGCTCGTTCCAGTTCTCTAAAGGGAAATTGTAGCCCCCCTGAGATATTCAAATTCAATAAATCCATCTCAGGGGGGACTACCTTGTTAATAATAATCCAAAAGAACTACTTGTAAGTATGATTTTACAGGAACTAGGAACAACCTGTTGAATTAATAATTATGAGCATTCTTGCGCTTTAACGAACATTCGTTTCCTGACAGCATAATAACATCATCACATGATAGAATGTTGTAAGTGCATATTCAGCCTGTTAATGATGAGGTGGATATATGAAAACAAGCAACTTTGCTTTTTTAGCAGAAAAATGGCCGATCCTAGCATCACTCGGTCAATTAGCTGAGGAATACCTTCTTAAAGATCCCAATACAGCGATGGTTAAGATTCGTCAGTTTGGGGAGACGCTAGCTCAGCTGATTTTAGCAATAGAAAAGGTAGCGGAGCCTGAGGACAGGTCACAAAATGCTCGATTACAAGTATTTCGCCGGGAGGACTTGGTCCCTTCAGAGATGGTGTCCTTTTTTCACTCGATCAAAAATATCGGGAACAATGCCGTGCATGCTTTGCATGATTCTAAGGGTGACGCCAAAGCAGCCATTTCCTACGCATTCACACTGGCGGTATGGTTTATGCAAACCTACGGTGATTGGAGATTTGAACCGCAACCCCTTGACCTCACAAGGGCAGAACAACCTAGCGTCGACAATGAGGTCGTCCTCACCAAACTATCCGCTGATTACGAGAAGAAAATAGAAGAGTTGCAAGGTCAGCTGGAGCAATTCCGCCGGGCGCAGTCTACAGTGGAAGAACGAAACAAACGTAGAAAACAGTCTGGTAAGGTCGCCGCTGCACTTCTAGACGAAGCAGAGACAAGAAGGCAATTCATCGACCTGCAACTACGGAACGCTGGCTGGGAAGTGGATTCAGATGCCTTGAAGTATTCAAAGGGTACACGTCCTGAAAAGGGGAGAATCCTGGCTATTGCTGAGTGGCCATCTAAAAAGGGGCGGGCAGACTATGCACTTTTTGTTGGGCTGAAAATGGTCGGTATCATCGAGGCAAAGAAAAAGGCAAAAGATGTATTGTCTGACCTGGCCCAGGCTAAGAAGTATGCAAAAGAAGTACAGCATGGGGGAGAAGAAGAGCCTGTTGGAACCTGGGGAGAATATACCGTGCCGTTCCTGTTTTCCACGAACGGTAGACCCTATCTCCAGCAACTTGAAACGAAATCAGGGATTTGGTTTCTAGATGCACGAAAGAACACTAATCATCCTCGTGCACTGAGGGACTGGTACGCGCCAGGAGAACTTCTGGAGATGCTTAAGCAGGACATCGACGAAGCTCAATCTAAGCTCCAGAGTGAACCACTGGACTACCTTGGTTTGAGGGAATACCAGTATCGAGCGATTAAGGCCGTTGAGGATTCCCTTGGCGAAGATCAACGTAACATTCTGATTGCTATGGCTACGGGGACAGGTAAGACGAGAACGACGATCGGGCTCATTTATCGCCTTATCAAAGCGAAACGATTCAGACGCATTCTCTTTCTTGTAGACAGAGAGGCTCTCGGGCAGCAGGCACAGGATGCTTTCGAAGAATCTAGGATGGAAGACTTTAATACCTTCACGGAAATATTTGAACTGAAAGGTTTGACTGATAAACGACCAGAGGCAGAGACTAAGGTTCACATTGCCACTGTGCAAGGGATGGTGAAGCGGATCCTATTCCCTAGCGACAGTGATACGGTACCAACGGCAGGTCAGTACGACTGTATTGTAGTTGATGAGGCGCACCGCGGCTACATCCTTGACAAGGAAATGACGGAGATCGAATACCAATTCCGCGACCAGAATGATTATATCAGTAAGTATCGGACCGTACTTGAGCATTTCGATGCTGTGAAAATTGGTTTGACCGCAACACCAGCCTTGCACACGACGGAAATTTTTGGCCCCCCTGTTTTCACATATTCGTATCGGGAGGCCGTAATTGATGGATATCTAGTAGATCATGAGCCGCCGCATCAGCTGGAAACCAAACTAAAGAAACACGGTATCCAGTGGAAAGTAGCTGAGCAGGTCGAGGTCTACAAAACAAATTCCAACACCGTGGAGACAGAATATCTTTCTGATGAAGTGAACATCGAAATTGAAGGCTTCAACAAGATGGTGATCACGGAAAACTTCAATCGAACGGTAATTGCCGAGTTGGTGAAGTATATTGATCCTGTTTTGGATGGCAAAACGTTGGTGTTCGCGGCTACAGATGCCCATGCCGATCTTGTGGTGAAGATCTTCAAAGAAGAATTGACCAAAGAATTTGGAGAGGTCGATGATGATGCTGTTCAAAAGATTACAGGCACGATTCACAAACCGTCGGAAGCCATTAAAAAGTTCAAGAACGAGAAGTTGCCTAATATCGTCGTAACGGTGGACCTGCTTACAACAGGCGTTGACGTTCCCAAAATCACCAATATTGTGTTTTTGCGCAGAGTAAAATCGCGTATTTTATACGAGCAGATGTTGGGACGTGCTACCCGATTGTGTCCAGAGATAGGCAAAACGCATTTTTCCATTTTTGACGCGGTAGGACTGTATGAGGCATTAGAATCGGTTAGTACCATGAAACCGGTCGTTGTGAACCCTTCTGTGACATTCAAGCAGTTGGTTGAGGAACTCCAGCATATCGAAGACGCGAAGCAGCAAGACGACCATATTCAGCAAATCATCGCCAAACTGCAGCGTAAGAAAAAGCTTCAAAAGCGAGAGCAACAAGAGGAGTTTAAGACGTTGTCGGGTGGGCTGAGTGTGGATGAGATGATCGAATGGCTAAGAAATACTCCTTCTGTGGATACGCGGAAAGTATTGTATGACAACCAGCGTCTCGTTACATTTTTGGATGAAAAGTTTAGCGAACCGACCAAGCTATACATTTCCCGCCATGAGGACGAACTTCTCAGCCATGAGAGGGGCTACGGGAAGGCAAAGAAACCGGAGGATTATCTAGACCAGTTTGCCGCCTTCATCCGTGAGAACATGAATGAGATTCCGGCATTGCAGATTGTTTGTACAAGACCGCGGGATCTGACGAGGCAGGATTTACGCGAATTGCAGGTGATTCTTGCCCAAAAGGACTTTACCGAGACGAACCTTCGCACCGCTTGGGCACAGATGACCAATCACGAGATAGCTGCGGACATTATCGGATTCATTCGTCAGAGAGCTCTAGGAAGCCCGCTCGTTGGACACGAAGAGCGTATTAAAGCAGCGATGCGCAAAATCTATTCGATACGGGCATGGGACCCACGGCAAAAGCAATGGTTGGACCGAATAGAGAAGCAATTGCTAAAAGAAACTGTCTTGGGACCGTCAGCGCAAGAGGCGTTCAGTGTTGCCCCATTCAATCAGGATGGGGGGTTCAATCGGATCAACCGGATCTTTGATGGTCAGTTACAGCAGGTGCTAGACGATATTAACGAAGCGTTATACGCATGATGAAGGGATGAAACTAAGACCTCATGAATACACAAGAAATCGTACAGAAACTATGGAATTTATGTAACGTATTGCGGGATGACGGTATTACTTATCACCAATACGTGACTGAACTAACCTATATCCTCTTCTTAAAGATGATGAAGGAAACCGAGCAAGAAAAGAATATTCCCGAAGGTTATCGTTGGGATCAGCTGGTTGAGAAAGACGGCGTGGAGCTTATGCGGTTCTATCGCCAGCAGCTGCTTGACCTTGGAACCAAGGGTAATGCTAAGGTTAGGCAGATTTATGCTAACGCTTCTACGAATATTGCGGCTCCCGCAAACCTAAAGAAAATCGTTTCGTCGATTGACGAGCTGGATTGGTTCAGTGCCAAGGAGGAAGGCTTGGGTGATCTGTACGAAGGCCTTCTGGAGAAAAACGCGAACGAGAAGAAGTCTGGAGCGGGACAATACTTCACACCGAGGCCTTTGATCAACGTCATGGTGGAACTGATAGATCCTCAGCCGGGTGAGCGCTGCAACGACCCGGCAGCAGGGACATTTGGTTTCATGATTGCGGCTGACCAGCACGTACGAAACAAAACAGGGAACTATTATGATTTGGGAGAGCACGAGGCGGATTTTCAACGTAAAGAAGCATTCAGCGGTTGCGAACTGGTTCAAGACACCCACCGGCTCGCCCTTATGAACGCCATGCTCCATGGTATTGAAGGGGAAATTTTGCTCGGTGACTCGCTCTCTAACCTAGGGAAAACGATGGGCAATATGGATGTCATTCTGACGAATCCCCCGTTTGGCACAAAAAAAGGTGGTGAACACCCGACGCGGGACGATTTGACGTTTGCTACCTCCAACAAGCAGCTCAATTTCCTGCAGCACATTTACCGTGCGTTGAAGCCTAACGGCAAAGCGAGAGCGGCGGTCGTATTGCCGGACAACGTCCTTTTCCAGGACGGCGACGGCCAGAAAATTCGGGCTGACTTGATGGACAAATGCAATTTGCACACCATTTTGCGGCTACCAACCGGTATTTTTTATGCTCAGGGTGTGAAGACAAACGTGCTCTTTTTTACCCGCGGCGAAACAGACAAGGGTAATACTAAGGAGGTCTGGTTTTATGATCTACGGACCAATATGCCCAAATTTGGAAAGAGGACTCCGTTTACAGAAGAATATTTCGAGGGATTTGTAAAGGCGTTTAACGCAGAGGATCGCACTAAACTACAGGATGAGCGTTGGAAAGTATACTCTAGAGAAGAGATAAAGTTTAAGGGTGATAGCTTAGACCTCGGGTTGGCTGTTAATGACTCAATGATGTCGTATCTGGATGTAGCCGATCCGATAGAATCGGCCGAAAATACAATTTCAAAATTAGGGCAGGCTATCACGCTCCTTGAAGAAGTAATTAAGGACCTGAAATTAACCAAGGGAGAAAAAGAATGAGCAGTACCCAAAAACGTTTAGATCCACTTCAAAAGAATCCAGTGCGGGCATTGTTTCAAGTAAAGGAAAATTGGGTTTGGGCAAATCTAGGAGAGTTGTGCAATATTTCAACTGGGCGGCTAGATGCAAATGCAGCTGTAGATGGTGGAATCTATCCCTTCTTCACCTGTGCAAAGGAAATATCGTATATCGATACTTACGCTTTTGATAATGAGGCTTTACTGATCGCGGGGAATGGTGCTTTTAATGTAAAATATTATAAAGGCAAATTCAATGCATATCAAAGAACCTATGTCTTGCAAGACTTTAAAGGACATACCCCCTATTTCTACTATTATCTATTATTCACACTTGAAGAATTAACGAAAGGAAATCGTGGCTCGACAATAAAATATATACGTCTTGGGGATTTAATAAATCACCCCGTATGTGTACCTCCACTAGAAGAGCAGGTACAGATTGTAAAAAGAATTGAGTCCATGTTTGAGAAAGTAAATTCTGCTAGATCTCTCTTAAAGCAGATACTTGGTTCGACCTCTGAAAAAATTGATTCGTTCGTTAACATTGCTCTTTTGGGAGGAATAACTGAGAAATTTAGAGAACAGAACGACCTTGAACATGCCGAGGAATTGATGGAGCGGATTAGAGGAGAAAAAGTAAAGAGGCAGGGGTATGACCTTGGCCTTATTGGTAAAGGAAAGAGTAAAAAGAGTAAAAAGAGTAATAAATATAATTCACTAGGATCAATTAATACTGAAGGACTACCTGAACTACCTGATGGTTGGTGCTGGGTTTCACTTGGGGAGCTGGTTGAAAGGATCGAAGCAGGAAAGAGTCCAGCAGCACAAGGGCGCCCCGCCACCGCCGGTGAATATGGTGTTTTAAAGGTAAGTGCAGTAAGTTGGGGGGAATTCCTACCCGATGAAAATAAAGCCTTATTTCCGGGTTTTGATGTCACCGGATTGCCGGTAGTCCAGGCTGGAGATCTTTTAATTTCTAGGGCAAATACAGTAGAACTTGTTGGTGCCGTTGTTGTCGTGAAACAAGATTACCCCAATTTAATATTATCGGATAAGACACTTCGGTTAGTTCCCGTAAATAATGAGATAAACATTGATTACTTACTTTACGCTCTCCGAACACGGTACGTTCGGAGATTATTTGAACAAGCAACGGGAACTAGTGATTCTATGCGTAATTTAAGCCAAGAAAAAATATTACGGGCACCGATAGCTTTAGCTCCTTTAAAGGAGCAGCAGGTTATTGCTGACCAAATAAAAAGTTATGAACGGGGTCTAAAAGAAAGTTCTAAATTAGCTGCTGACTGTTTAGTTGAATTAGAAGCTCTTATTCACCAAATTCTCTATAATACCTTGACGTAACTAGTATTTCGAGGAGAATACTCAAAACCATAAGTCATCAGCAGATGACTTATGGTTTTTTATCTTTTATTCGCTGTTAGACCCGTTACGGTGAGCCTTATCATAAGTAACGGCAAGTATTTACAAGCATTAACAAAGTAGCTGCCTTGAAATAAAGTTCGTAATGATTAGATTTATATATTTAACTAGGTCGGTATGTTTAAAGGTATTAACTTTGTTTAATAATATTGGCGGTGTCAGTAATCGCGGTTGGGCACGGCATCTCGTCCAAGCACTTATATAAATTAAAAGTGAGCACTGATTGATGGAGGAATCGATATGACGCCCAACTCGGAAAGCAAAGAGTTAGTAATAACGCGTGAGATTCATGCGCCACGTGAACTTGTATACCAAGTATGGACTGAAGCAGAGCACCTGAAGCACTGGTGGGGGCCGAAAGGGTTTGAAATAAGTGTAAAACATCTCGATTTTCGTGAGGGCGGATTTTTCCACTACAGCATGCAAGCTCCTGATGGCAGTCAAATGTGGGGTAAATTTGTGTATCAGGAGATCAAGGCTCCCGAGAAGATTGTCTGGATCAACTGCTTTTCGGATGAGGCAGGAAACATTGTCAGGTCTCCATTCAGTGATTTGATCCCGCTCGAAATTCGCAATGAGGTAACATTGAGCGATAATAATGGTACAACCCAAACAACCCTTTGCAGCCGACCGATCAATGCTACTGAAGAAGAGCGCAACTTCTTTGAGGGGATGTTCGATTCCATGAAGCAGGGCTTCGGAGGTACTTTTGATCAGCTTGAACAATATTTGTTGGAGGAAAAAAACTAGCCAAAGCGTCCAATAGGATGTCTTTTTTTGGTCCAAAGTTCCGTGAGCAGAAAGTTATTTCTACACCTGCCGTTACCCGCTGTTTGAACATTAGCGGGTGCGGTATTTTTATTGTCCTCACACACTGAAAGTGATAATCGTTATCAATAGTGATAAAATAAACAAGAGCCCTCATCTGCTTCTGATCAAGAAGCTGCACAGGATGTACAACGATCGATCTTACGTATTACTGGCAAACGACTATTGAAATGAGGTATGCAACGTGAAAATCGACGTTAATCAGTTAGCGGAGCATTTGGCACACATTCCTTTTCAAGTAGAAGGAGTATATCGATATGCGAAAAATCCAGGCGTACCTTACGCTGAATATACAGATTCTTTTCCTGGATTTGTGTTTCCACTTACAGGGAAGGTACAATTTCAATTTAATGGAACGCCTTATATCTTTTCGCCAGGAAAAGTTGTGCATGGCGGTGCAAGAATGAAACTAGCTCAAAAAATGTTCGGTAACACAAACTGGGAATATATCCTTGTTTTATACCGGATATATAACTCAGAACTAGAAGAGACAAGCTTTTCCCATCAGCACTTTGAATTATCAACGGGTCAATCTCCTCGTCTGATTGAATTAATTATGCGCCTTTGGCATGTGTATAATCAGCCTGGTGGCATTTCGATGTTTCAGACCGAAATGCTGTTTCGTGATGTACTGAATGAAACCTTATTATGTGTTGTGAATAGGCAGAATAGCTGTGAATCACAAACTTTGTTCGAACGGGTATCTCATTATATTCATGAATACTATGATCAAAGCCTTACAATAGCATCGCTTGCAGAACAACATAACGTGAATCGAAATCGACTGTCTTATGTATTTAGAAGACATGCAGGTATGGGACCAGCGGAATATATATTAAAACATCGGATAAACATGGCGCAAGAAATGCTATTTACAAGTGATGCGCCTGTACAACAAATTGCGCAAACGGTTGGAATTGCTGACCCGTTTTATTTTAGTAGAGTGTTCAAGAAACAACATGGTATCTCTCCTACTGAATATCGAGAGAAGTTCATCAATAATCCATGCTAATTTCAACAGGCATCCATTCTCATCTGAAAATTCCTTTTCTATACTAATGGCAAACGAAAGATAACATGATGTTGGAGGAATTTTTGTATGCAAAAGATGAAAGGCCTGCTAATCTCCATCCTATTAGTAGCAGGCATACTGGCAGGTTGTAATGAAACACCTGCTGAAAATAGAGGATCAACGACAGAAGGCGCATCTACAACAGCAGGTAAGGTAGATACAACTGAATGGCCAAGAACATTTAAGGATGCCTTAGGTAAAGAAATTGTTATCGAGAAACAACCAGAGAATATTGCTTCATTATGGTATTTTTATCCTGAAATACTAGTTGCATTAGGTGAGTCGCCTGCTGCTTCTACTGAAAAAGAGTATCTATCTTCTTTAACCTATTTAAAAGGAAAGCTGGATTCTGCTGATGAATTAGGAGAAAAATTATCACCTAATATTGAAAAAATCCTATCGATAGAGCCTGACATTATTTTAGCAACTGAGAATCATGAAAAAATGTATGATTCACTAGGAAAGATTGCGCCAGTCATTACGTTAAAATCCAAGGACATCTATGATGATTGGCAATATGGACTCCGTACAGTAGCCGAGATTATTGGAAAAGAAGATGAAGCGGAAAAAGTCATTGATAAAATGATGAAAGAAATCACAACTGGGCGCGAAGCATTAAAATCGATTGAAGGAGAGTCAGTAGCCCTTATATTGTCATGGGATGGAAAAACGTTTAATGTCCTAGGTGAAGGAAATCCGGTCTATATACTTGCGTTTGATAAAGAGAAGGGACTGGGACTTACACCAGACCATATATTTAAAGGTACGACTAATAAATTTACTACGTTTGAAGGAATATCAACTGTTGAAGCAGACCATATTTTCCTTATCGGTGACATTACCAAAAAGGAAAAATTAATGAATGACTTAAAACAAAGCAATGTATGGAATAATCTCAATGCCGTTAAGAAAGGAAATGTTCATTTAATGGATACGTCCGCTATTACTGGTGGCCCATTAGCTATCGAATACGCTTTACAAAATATAACAAGTGCCTTGCGTAAGCTCTAAAAAGTCGAGAAGAATGAGGAGGGATTCACATGCATTACCAAGCTATTAATCTGAATGAGAAGCTATCTACATTCAACGATCTCTGGTCTCCGAAAGTCATTGCTGAAATAAATGACTATCAATTTAAGCTCATTAAAATTGCTGGGGATTTTATGTGGCACGGGCATCAAGGGACGGATAAGGTATTTATTGTGCTCGAAGGAGAGATGTTCATTGCTTTTCGTGATGGCCAAGTGAAAATTTCCAGGGGTGAGATGTTTATTGTCCCGGGGGGAGCCGATCATAAGCCTTTCGCCGAAAAGGAATGCCAGATCCTGTTGGTGGAGCCTAGAGGAGTAGTAAACACTGGCGGTAATGAGTCCGAATGAGCAGCAGCCAATGATAAATTGGATCTACTAGTACAGCTCTCAGCTCCGCTTTTTTTACGTTCAATATCATTTTGTTCCTTTTCCAGCCGCTGTAGCTATTGCTCCAGCGGATTTTTATGCTAATTAAATCTGATCTTCCCGACATAAGCATTTTTCCACTGCTGGTTATCTATAAAAGAGTTCCTGCCATTAAAGAAAAAGAAGCCATTACCATTGGAATGCAGTTCTCTATAGGAAAAGACAAAACTGATAGCCTTAGTCATCACCTTGCTTTATATCGGTGGCTATTCAACATTAACTTCCTACATCCTAAGGACTGAGCTTTAGCCGATCCTAGGGAAAGGTATACAATTCCAACAAGCTTTCCCATTTTCATAGTATGATTATATTGAGCTAAGATGGAACACGCGAAAAGGCGGGAGACAATGAACGAACTACAAAAAGAAGCGCTGGAAGAGATGAAAACGGCGATACATAAATGGTTTGACGAACAAGAAAATAGAAAGGACACAGAAGAAGTAGTCTTACGCACCACACTGCAAGTAGGCATCTTTAACTTTGTCATGCTAGATTATCGGCCGGGCAGGACTAGGGTTGAAACTTCGAAATCTGTGGGAAGTGCCGCAGGCAAAAAGTCGATGAAAGCCTCACCCTTTACGCGGGAGCAGATATTGCATGAGGTTCAGCCCCTGCTGGCGGAAATCGTAAGGGAGAGGCTGGGCAAGCTGGAAACGTCGCCGTTGATCAACTACCGTTTTACCTTCCAAGGAACCTTCGCAACGACGGACGGGCTGGTGGAATTAACGGTGCTGGAAACTGTGTATGAAGAGAAAAAGCGGCAGCTTCTGGAGCGAATTCAGTCCTATATGGTGGAAAATCTGGAGAAGGGCTCTAACCCGACAAACAGGCTGGAAACCTTCTTTTTGGCGCGTCATCTGCTTGATACGCATTTGTTCCCCGAACCGCAAGCCGCAAAGACGATAGCTTTATTTGACCGGATTCAGGAGTTGAATAAAGAACGGGTTGAGGCTCTCGCGGAGCATCGAAGAGATATCATTAGGGCTTTGACTGACTGGGTCGAGAATGTATTTTTGCCGCGTTACTATGATGTCACCCGTTCTGAATACAGGACTAATGAGTATGTAATCAAGCCAGATGCTGTTTTTGAGGACAAGGATGAGCCGAATCAGCCTATCGACCTTTTGTTGTACGGAGCGGTAATGATTATTCGTTACGAGCCGGACTTCAACAAACTCAAGGGTCAGACTTTTCTGGAGCTGGCGAAGCAGCTTGGCAGCGGTAAAGCCGCACGTATGCTGAAGGATGGCAGCGACAGCTTCTCGCAAGAAGACGTCCATATGCGCCATGAATTAGTTGAATGCAAGGCTAACGATGTTTTTTCCCTTTTCACAATCGTTATTCGTAAGGAAGAAGCCGGGGCGTACGAGCGGGCGATTTCGTTTATTCTCTCCCTGCTCCGAAAGGACTTCCCGAAAAGCTACAAGATCAAGTTGAAATCCAGCGTGAAGGAGTATTTGCCAATCAAGGGGCTAGCCAAATCGGACACGCACCGTTTTTTTGCAAATGCTCTAGCTTATCCCGAGCTGCATCCTTTGTTGGAGGAATATGCTCGTGAGGCGATGGAAGAGTTTGAATGGTACGAGGATACGGAAAGCGAAAAAAGCGTAATGCCGGGCAGCTATGCTGTGTTCGGGCTGGGGCTTTCGTCCGAGCGGTATTTTCCGCTTGTTGAAGCTTACATGGACCTTGTGGATGATGAGCATCAGCTGGTGCATGACAAGTTTACAGCCGTTTTTGCCGAAACCTATGGCATAACGGAACGCTCGACTCCCACCTTGATCGCCTGCCTGCTGCGCTCCCACGATTCACTAAAGCTGAAGATTCAGCCGGAGCTGGAAAGCGAAGACAAGCTGTGGCTATTCGTAAAGAAAATAGAGACTCTCTCAGATGACGAGGCCGAGCGGGTACTGTACCCGATCTGGGGCAAGGTGGAGAAGCTGGCTGCATTGGCTCGAAAGGCGGAGGGATCGCACAAGGAGCTGATCATTCGTCTGCTAAAGGCGGCGGGGGCGGGGATAGCCTGACGGTGGTTCGGTGAAAGCGGCATTGATAAGTATGCTTTTGAGTGAAACGATCTTATTTGCATAATTACCATGCTGAAAAGAAAGTGGGAGAAGAACATGTACATAAGCAAATGGTGGGGAGATTTAATTGGCGGGTCCGATGATTCGCTGGCATTAGTCGACTATTTGGAACAATTGGGCTCAACGAATGTGACGCTCGATCAGATTCTAAAGGACTTGGGTCTGGATGTTCTGCTTTCCGAGGGAGACTTGAAATGCGGCGGAAGTATTGGATTTGATATCAAAAATGCTAACGGCACGTTTCGAGCAGAACTTGATATTGCCTGCTCAGCTCTAATCGATCTTTCAGCCATTGTGTTGGAGTCTCAAAAATCAGGCTATGTCGATTTGCATGATTTGGATGAGGATAGGCAGTCGCGCAAACTTTATATAGATGCCTCTGAAGAAAAAAGGAACCTGCTTCGGGATGAGTTGTACAAGTTTTCCCGTGATCCGCTGGCTTACGAATTAGCCGAGCTTGTTCCAGTGGATGATATGAGAGAGCTTGCGGAAAAGGCAAAAATGATCGCAGATGAGCTGGCACAGTTAAGCTGAATCCATACCACAAGTAACGGAAAATTTTTGGCCTTAACCGCTCATGGGGCTCGGAGAGTTGCCTCGAAGGTGGGGTGGGAGTCTCCTCCAATCCTGTCGTTACAGGCTCGACTAAAGTAGGACAAAGGAGAGAACATGGATTTTCAAGTGCTGCAATTAAAAATCGAGGCGGCTGCGAGGGCTGCATTCGAGCAAGTAAGAAACAAATATGCAGGACAAAGCTTTTGCGGTTACGCCTTGTATTCCGACTCGGATGCAATCACCGTATGTCCGGCGGTAAACTCAACCGATCACCTGAACAAAATGATTGCTGGCGACCCTGATGATGCGATTTATTATCGCTGGAGTCCAGGGGAATGGGATCATGAATTCGAAGGTGCTGAGTTCTTTGAGGATATTTCCAATCTATTGTATAACGAAGTGATGAGTATGCAGTCGGCGGAAAGACACAGGGACTATAAAGAGAAGGTTTATGAGTGTTGCGTGGCTGCGCTTGAATCACTGAAAAAGGAAGGTTTTTTCTCCGATATGAGCGAATCGGGAGTATTAGTCTTTACTGTATCGGATGACACAAATGCACTGGAATGTGATTGGATTGCCCGATTGAACCGAAATGAACTTGCTCAAGAATTTCAGAATTGGATTGGCGGTTGAGAACATCCAGTACGATTGGGGAGATATTATGTCCGTAATACATGCCTACCTTGCGAAGTCTTCCAATCCTTACTCCCATGAGCGTCTTGCTTCCGAGTTAAGCGACTATTTTGATTTTGAAAGAAAGAACGGACTGGAAATTGGAGTATCAGCAAATCCGTTTACGAGAGAGAAATACTTGATTTTCCGTTGGCCGGGATGGAATTTTACAGCACATTTTGAAACTGGCCGTAGTGTAGCTGAAGATGTAAATTACATTGCGAGCATCACCAAGGATTGTCCGCCTGAAATCAAAGACTGTGCCGAACGCATTCGTTTCGTATTCTCGCCTGATGAAGGACGGGAATTCACGAATCATATCATTTGGGCGATAGACTATTTGGCGGAAATACCAAGCGCAATCATTTTTGATGAAAGTCAAAAAACAATAGTGCGTGGCTGGTAAAGAGGCGAATACCTACGGCGGCGTCAAATCGCAGAAGGATAGGAGAGATCGACAATGCAACTTTCAGATTCCACCCATGCCGAAATTACCGTGCTGTGTAAACAAGGCGATGATTTGGTGAGAGCAGGCAATCTTGAGGAGGGCAAGAATAAGTACGTCGCGGCCCTCCGATTATTGCCGGAAAATCACCGAGAATGGGAGGCCGCAACGTGGATATATGTGGCTATTGGGGATGTTCATTTTCAAATGAAGAATTACGATAAGGCATTCAAGTGTTTCTTTAATGCTGTACAGTGTCCCGAGGGGCTGGGGAATCCTTACATTCATCTTCGGTTAGGGCAATTGTATTACGAACAGGACAACCATGAAAAAGCTGCAGACGAGCTGACCCGGGCTTACATGGGTGCCGGGATTGCGATCTTTATGGAAGATGACCCAAAATACCTTGAGTTTTTGGAGACAAAAATAGAGATTTGAAGTTTCAGGATTAGAAAAACACTATTGGTACAGGAAAGAGCACCAATTACCAGGCAGAAGTCCAAGCTGGAGGGGACTCCTAGATATGAAAAAGCTGGCACTTATAATAGGCCAGCTTTTTCATGTCCTCGCTAAATTTCTCGCATGAGGCTGCTTTATTTTCTTTCTGACTCAGCTTGGTGTACTTGGCTAGTAGTAACTTGTGTCAGATCAGAGTGGGCAAAATCATCTGTGTGCGGCAATTGTACATCAAACTCATGGATCGGAGAAATTTCCAGATTCGCGTTTTCAAATTGCAGATTTAAGACGTGTCCGCCACTTGTTTTATCCTCTGTGATGAAGTGGAGATGGAATCCGGGAACATTCAGGGCTGCTGCATAATTTGGCGTATAGAAGCCAATCAGGGTTCCCTTAACATTTTTAAATTCAAACTCGGATTGTTTTTTGGTTACTTCAGTCAGCTGCGGATAAGGTCTGGTTTGTTTTGGAACTGTTCTAGCCTTTACCATCTTAAAGGTACCGGTCAGCTTTACGGCATAAAAGACGTTCTTGTTTTCAAATTTCTCCTCAAGCATTTTTGTTAATTGATTGTAATCTTGCACATTGGTTAATGTAGTTTTTTCTTTCGGCTCGAAATGTGTAGTAACCGCAAATGGAGTTTTCACACTTTCTGGCAGCTCCGATAATTTTCCGGTGCTGTCGATCTGGTAGAATTTTGTACCCATCTGAATCATCTCTCCATCGAGATCATTGATGGTACCAAGCCCCATATCGCCTCGCAGCTTCAGGTCTTTCAAAGTCAAGTCCCCTTCAAACTGTCCAAGCATGAGTGCATTGATCGTTGAGTATTGAAACAGTACATTTTTTGGTGCCGGATTAGCGGCAACCGCAGGTTTGGATTCCTGCTTGGCAGGTGGTGCTGGTACAGTAGCCGTTGTAGCTGCAAAAGCAGTCAAAGACAGCCCGGCAACCAGAGCCAGAGATGTGATAGAAGTGATGATATTTTTTTTCATGTTTTTCCCCTCCACCTTTATATAAAATTTGTTGCTAACGAAGTTTGTAGTTTTGCACATTATTCCTGATTTGTTGTGCGGTATCCAGGACAATTTTCACTTGTTCCATTAATTCATGCAAAGATTCTTGTTGTCTTTCAATATTGGACAGAGTATCGCTGGAATCTCTGGAGTTGGAATTGGCAATATTCGAAAGATCTTCAACCGATGCGCTCACTTCCTCGGAACCCGCTGCAACCTCTTCCGAAATGCTGCTGAGATTTTGTATTTCATCATTGATTTTAGCCATATCTTCAATGATATCGGAAAGCAGGGTTTCCACTTTGGAGCTTAGGGTCAATCCGTCTTCAACTTCCTGCTGCACCATCGTCAACGATTCCACAGATTTTCTGGTTTCTTTATTGATCTCCAAAATCAGATTGGTAATTTGTGTAGCAGAATCAGCGGATTGTACGGCAAGCTTCTTCACTTCTTCAGCAACAACGGCAAAACCTCTGCCATGTTCTCCCGCACGCGCTGCTTCTATGCTGGCGTTGAGAGACAAGAGATTGGTTTGATTGGCGATTTCATTAATGACAGTGGCAAAATTATCAATTTCCATTGTTTTTTGCATGAGTGTTTCCACGAGATTGGAAGAGTGCAAAACAGCGGAATTAATTGTCCTCATTTGATTCAGTGAATCTGAGACAATCGAAGTTCCTTCTTTTGCTCTCTGATGCGTTTGTTCCGTAATTTCCCCGATTTCTGAAGCTACTTCGGCAAAATTGCTCACAGCAAGCACGCTTTCTTGCATCGTCCGGGATATCTCCGAAATTCCCTGAGCCTGATCCATCGAACCCTTGGTAACCCGGCTGTTCATTTCAGCGATTTTAGAGGAGGCATTGGCAACCTCAGTCACTTCCGAATTTAACACGTCCGTAACTTGATTAAGATTTTGCGCATTTTTCAGCAGGTCTTCGATGAGTTGGTGCAATTGGAGGGCAAGAGAGTTGAAGGCTTGCGCCAAATCTCCCAACTCATCTCTGTTTTTCACAGTAATGTGGGTCTCTGCAAGGTTCCCTGCTGCCAATTGCTTGGATAAACGCGTCATTTGTTTTAACGGGTGTACAAAAATCCGGTTGATCACGTACAAAATGACAAGCGACAATAAAACGGAGCTGATAATCATCCCAACTGTTTGTGTAATAATTGGCTTCTTCAGCTCGTCAAGTTCGCTGTCATAAAGCACGCCGGCGATTTTCCAGCCGGTTATCTTGTTCGTGGTAAAGACGATCCGGGAAGGTTTTCCGTCGATTTGGGCTGACAGTACTCCCGATTGCTGCTCATAAAATGATTTGTAGCTGTCATCTTGGGGCACTTCTCCAGCAGCAATGGTTGGATGGGTAATAACCTTCTGACTCTCATCCAGGATAAACGCGAAACCTTGCGTCCCTACTTTTGCCGCATTAACGGTATCAGTCACATACTTTTTCAACGATAAATTTACTACGGCAACTCCATGGCCATCGTCCGTAGTTTTTGCTACCGATACCACAATATTTTTAGAGGCGGCTGATACATAGGGTTTGGAAATAATCACTTGACCCTTCTGTTCCATCGCTTTTGTGTACCATTCTCGCGTGCGAGCATCATACTCCTTTGATAATGGACTTTGCGGCTCCATCGCAAAGCGTCCATCTTCGGTGGCAAGTCCAATCACTTCGGTATCATCGGTATGCACAGCTTTAAACTGCTTAAGGGTCGATTGCACCTGTTGATTTGACGCCAAATTCGTCTTTTCATCCTTTATCATGTCTTGATAAACGCTTTGAGGCAGTGATCTTGCCAGAACATCTGTGTCTTTCATGATGGGCACAACTACACGATCAATAATCGTGCTGAGGTTTTCGACCTGTTTATTAGCTGAATTGAGTAGTTGAACATCTAATGTTTGAGTAGCTGAACGATACGAGAAGTAGCCAATCAGAATACTTGGGACCAAAACCAAAATGAGAAAAACCGCAAATAATTTTTGGCCAATTTTCCACTGAAACCCTTTTTTAATGTCCACTCCAGCCATAATGAATTCTCTCCATCCAGATTTGTTTATTTATCTTTATATTTCAGTGTATCGGTATAAGAGTTTACAAAAATTAGACTTTTTTGTGTGAAACTTGAATAAATTGTTACAATGTACCAAATTGGATGTCCTCACCGATCTTTTGGTGAGGCACAGACTTTACCCACCATTCATCAAGAGGTTCAATTTTTTTATTGAATCGTTCTCTTTCAAAGGGCGATAAATGGTTAATTTCAACTCGGGGGCATCGTACACCCGAAATGTCATATGCTCCATCGTCATCGTACCCGCAGTCGGATGATTGATCTGTTTTGTCCCGATGGGAGTACCCTGTATATCGTAACGCGGCCACCATTCTCTGAATTCAGGACTGAGTTCCATCAGTTCGCCGACGAGCTCTTTAAACCAGTCCTCTCCGACGAACGGTGTACTGGTAGAACGAAATTGCCCTAGAAGACGTTTGGCGTGGCTTTCCCAATCGCCCATAAGTTTTCGATAGTCGGTTGACGCGAAACATCGCCAAACTGCGTTACGTTCTTTCTTATTCATTTTTTCAAAATCCCCGAACACCAACTGTGCAGCTTTATTCCACATCAATATGTCCCACCGCTGATCCGTTGCATAAGCCGGACACATTTCGAAATCGTTCATGAAGTTTTGCATGATCTTTGTAATTCCTGCTTCAAATGAGGTTGTTTGTTCAACAGGCAGTTGCCCGTGGGCGAGCATAAACAAATGATTTCGCTCCTCAGTATCGAGCTTCATTACCGTCACAAGACTATCAAGCACCTGGGTCGACACTTGAATGTCTTTTCCCTGCTCCAGCCACGTATACCACGTAAGCCCGATCCCAGCAATCTGCGCTAATTCTTCTCTCCGTAAGCCTTGGACCTTCCTTCTTGGACCTTTGGACAAGCCAAATTGCTCTGGAGAAAGCCGAGAACGCCGCGATTTTAAAAACAACCCCAATTCTTTTCGCTTGTCCTTATCGCTGTTCATCTAATCCCTCCGCCTAATCCTGTTACTTTTAATACTATGATTAATAGGCTTCTATTTGTAGGTTTGTTCGTACTTTAATCTTACAACTGTAAGGTTTACGAATAAAGACAAGGAGGTGATCATTCTGGAGGACTTAATCAGATCTGGTCCATCGAAAGGTCTGATCGCTCTTATGGTAATAACCTGCGGGTTTACCGTGGCAAACGTTTATTTAAACCAGACCTTACTAGTCGATATGGCGAAAACATTCGACTCAACCGTAGCAGAGATAGGAGGTGTGACGACTCTTACCCAGGTAGGTTATGCAATCGGGAACCTCCTGCTAGTGCCATTGGGAGACATGTTTGAAAGACGTCGAATGATTGTTTTCTTGTTGTTGGCGGTTTCATTGTCGCTATTATCGGCCGCACTATCTAATTCTTTAACGTGGTTAATCGTAAGTCATTTTGCGATAGGCATAACGACGATTATACCGCAGCTTATCGTTCCATTAGCTGCCAGTATGACAAATGATCGCAATCGGGGGAAGTTACTAGGGACGGTGGCCATCGGTCTTGTCTGCGGAATATTGGGGGCGAGGATAGTTAGCGGCATCGTTGATAGCATATGGGGCTGGAGAGTGATGTATTGGATTTCCTTTGGCTTCATGTTGTTGCTTACTCTCCTAATTCGGTTTCGGCTTCCCCAAAGCCAAGGTGAGACAGCGTTACCATACCGCCAGTTGTTGCTTTCGTTGGGGCCTCTGTTCGTGAAGCAAAAAGCACTCCAGAGTGCCTGTTTGAGTCAAGGTATGGTGTTTGGATCGTTTAGTGTCTTTTTTACTACTATAGGATTCTTGCTTCAATCACCCCCGTACGAATACGGCAGTGCCGTTGTTGGTTTGGTGGGGTTGGTCGGAATCGGAGGTGCTGTCGCAACTCCATTGATTGGACTGATCATTGACAGGAAAGGGGCAGCACTCGCCAATAAAATTTGCATGCTTGCAGCTATGGCTTCGTTCCTGATCTCCGCGGTTGCCGCTTATTGGCTGCCGGGATTGATTGGCAGCGCATTGTTGCTAACGGTTTCCACACAAGCAAATCAGGTTGCCTGTCAAGCAAAAATATTCGAACTTTCTGCTGCTGCTAGAAGCAGATTGAACGGGTTGTATATGGTTTTCACCTTTATAGGGGGTGCACTTGGGTCCTATGTGGGAGTGTGGGCATGGAGCAACTGGCAGTGGTCCGGCGTTTGCGTGGTTGGATTGATCATGGTCTTTGTCGGAATGAGTGCATCGTCGGGCATAAAAAATGTAAACGATACGAAAATTGAAAGGGTGAAAAATACAAATGCAAATTCATGATGATACCTATAATAAAGGAATGGAAATTCTGAAAAAAATAGATAGCGTGCATTACCAGAGCATTGTTGACAGTTTTAAAGACACAGTGGCCCCAGATTTGGGACAGCTCGCTGTAGAATTCAATTACGGCCAAATATTTTCCCGTCCAGGTCTCGATTTGAAATCTAGGCTTCTCGCTACAGTGGCAGGTCTGACGGCGATGGGAAATACGCAGCAGTTGAGGTTTTATATTAACGGAGCATTAAACCTTGGATGGACGGAAGAAGAGATTGTGGAGTGCATGATGCAAATGTTAATTTACGCTGGTTTTCCTGTTGCTTTAAATTCGATTCTGACCGTTGCTGCAGAAGTGTTTGCAGAACGAAAAACAAAATCAAATAAGGGGGGCTCCGAATGATTATTGACAGCCACTCACACGTTCATTCGTGGGTAGAATCTCACTTGAATATCATGGACGAATCGAACATCGATAAAACAGTTTTGTTCTCGACGCTTGTTCATCCGGAAAAAAGCGAGTCGTATTCTGAGTTTGTTGAAGAGATGGGAAAATTGTCAAACATATTGGCCAATCGGATAAATAGCTCAGAGGCACGTATAAAGGCAATGGACGAATTGATTCAGACGGTGCGGCAATATCCCGATCGCTTTATCGGTTTTGGAAGCGTACCGCTCGGTTTTTCCGAGACGGAAACGATGGAATGGGTGGAAACCAAAATCGTCAACAACGGGTTGAGAGGGTTTGGTGAATTTACGTTGGGATCAGGCCAGATCGGATTGCTCGACCCCGTATTCAAGGCTGCGAACGAGTGGCGTGGCCTTCCGATTTGGGTTCATACGTTCGAACCATTAAAAATGGTAGATATTCGGGACCTTGCCTATCTTGTTCAAAAGAATCCGAATGTGCCAGTCATTTTCGGACATTTGGGTGGCTTGAACTGGTTGGATACAATCAACTTAACGAAGGACATAGACAATGCTTATTTGGATACCTCAGCGGTATATACGGTTTTTGCCTTAACTCTTGCGATGAAAGAGCTTCCTGACAGAACGTTGTTTAGTTCGGACCATCCATACGGCGATCCTTACTTGGCAAAAATCGCTGTTCAACGTTGTGCACCGAGCAAAGAGGTCGAGAGAAGAGTGCTCGGTGAAACGATAGCGGAATTGCTTGAAATCTAATCTAAGTCCCTATTCATGGTGTACCGTATCGTCTCGTTAGCAGGTTGATCGGTAATTATATCCACTACCCCAAAAACCCGCAATATTGTCATTCAAGGAGAATATTAATGGAAGACGGAAGAAAGGGACTGGTTGTGCCAGCCCCTCTTTCATTTCTTTTTC
>NZ_JABSUV010000030.1:0-73358 GCF_013284275.1 Brevibacillus sp. HB2.2 | reverse complement strand
TCAAGAACGAATGCACACTAACCATGATGTTTACAGACACATGGATGGTGTGCTTTTTTACTATACGGGAAACAATTCAAACAGCGGCGAGTCTAAGACTTGGTTTTCAGGTCTTAGGTCGCCGCTGTTTCATTTTTGGGCAATGAAAACTCGCTTAAAAGTTCAATTCTGCAATCGTCTCGCCGAACAAAACCATTCCGTTCTTTTGAAATCCGAGCGAAGCGTAAAGGTTTTCGGCTGCGACATTGGCTGGGGCATAGCCAATGACAATTTTTTGACAATCTTCCTTTGCTTTCAGGATCTCAATGACTTGTGAAATGGCAGTACGTCCATAGCCTAGTCGTTGGTACTTCGCATCAATTAAGAGTCTGTAAATCCAGTAATTTCCGTCGTCGGGGTCAAGCCCATACATGACAAAGCCAACCATCGTGTCATCATGGTATATGGCCAAAGGAACAAATGTAGTTTGAAACTTTGATTCAGCGATGGAGTAAAGGTTTGGGGCAACAAACTCGCTCTGTTCGGGAGTAGGTTCCAGTTCAATACACTCTTCCCAGTTTTCCAACGTTACTTCACGAAGTGTCACAGGCATCTAATCACATTCATCCTTCCGGGGATTTATTATTTTGTCAATATATTACATTTTATCCTACGTGAAAAGAAAGTCAAAATCAATAGAGTGCACAAATTTTTTTCTAAATCTATGCAGCACCAGAGGAAGGGAAAGAGGGAAAGAATTAGCCCAATTTTCAGAAATAACAATTTATGGAAAATTCATTTGACACTATAGAAGAGTCATCTATATAGTTGAAACTGGAAGTATTTGTAACTGATTTGATTTTTTACCATGTCTGAGTTGTGATTACATCTACACAATTCAGAAAGGGGGATATTCTTTGCGCCAGGATAAGAAGCAATGGAGGGTCGGTTATCCTTTAAGTCATCCACAAAAGCGTATCTGGTATACGGAAAAATTACATCCACAGCTTCCTATCCATACGTTAGGGGGGATGGTGCGAGTTCAAGGAAAGGTGAAGCTGGATGTACTGGAAGCGGCCATTCACCTGTTCATTCAAAAGAACGATACCTTGCGACTCAACTATCAGGAGGAAGAGACAGTCCTTCAGTTTGTTGGAGAGTACGAACCGCAGCCATTGCAGGTGTTTGATTTCAGTCAGGAACCGAATGCCCCTGATCGGTGCAGACAAGTCCTGCAAGCTTTGTTTACAAAGCCGTTTTCAATCGGACAAGAGCCTCTGTTCTACTTTTGTCTGATCCAACTGAGTGACGAGGAAGCAGGGTATTTTGTAAAGCTGCACCATTTGATTGCTGATGGCTGGTCCATCTCAATCATGACAGAACAAATTGCTCACTATTATGACACGTTGTTGGCAGGTTGTACCGTTCATGTAGGAGGTGAACACGCTTATCAAGCTTTTGTCGACAGGGAGCATGCCTATGCTCAATCTGAGAGATTCGAAAAGGACAAGCGATACTGGCGGGACAAGTTTCAGAGCTTGCCCGTAATCACGACATTACAAAAGGCAACAGATACTACCGAAGGCAAGCGCAAAGTCTATGCATTTAACCTGGAAGATTCGACAAGAATACGCCAGTTTGCGGAACAGATGAAATGCTCGCTAAATTCCGTGTTTGTAGCTCTCGTCAGTCTTTACCTTCAGCGTTGTACGAGGCAAGAAGAAATTGTGATCGGTACGCCGCTGTTAAACCGTTCAGGCAAAGTGGAGCGCAAAATATTCGGGATGTTTACCAGCACCATGCCTTTTCGTCTGGCAGTTCCGATGGAAATGGATGCCTTCGATTATGTTAAATATGTCAACAGGGAATTGACTTCCTGTTTTTTTCATCAGAAATATCCGTACGATTTGCTGGCTCAAGAGTTGGAATTGAAGAAACATGGCTATGACAGCCTGTTTCAGATTTGTGTGAATTATTACAGCACGCAACTGCCCTTCACCCTAGGCGGGTACCCCGTGACGAATGAGGAGTTTTACAACGGTCACCAGTTGTATTCGCTCCAAGTCATTATCAGGGAGTGGGCTACAGATGAACAATTGACGCTGGAATTGGATTATAAGATCGCCGAGTACACGGAAGAAGATATTGACCGAATAGCGGATCATCTCGTGCGGCTTCTCAATCAGATGATCTCGAATCCAGAAGGACCGCTATCCAATCTGAACTTCCTTGCTGACGAAGAGCTGGCGCTACAGCTCAATACATGGAACGATACTGCAGCTTCCTATCCCAGCGAGAAGACGGTTGTCCAGTTGTTTGAAGAGCAAGTAATGCGCTCGCCACAAGGAATTGCATTGGAGTCAGAGGGGCGCACGCTGACATTCCAGGAACTACAGGATCAAGTGAATCGACTCGCTCAGTCGTTGCGAAACCGAGGAGTTGGTCCTGGCGTAATTGTGGCGTTGCTAGCAGATCATTCGCCAGAGATGATCATCGGACTGTTGGCTGTGCTAAAAGCTGGCGGGGCATACCTTCCGATTGATCCTCAACTCCCTTCACAGCGTATTGAATACCTGCTTTCTGATTCTAGAGCAGACCTGTTGCTTCGTCACACTTCGCGATCAGAGAATATTTCGTGGTCAAAAGCAATTCTGGAGCTCGGTGATTCGTCCCTGTATCAAAATGATGGGGCAATCCTGGAATCGGTCAATCAGCCAGATGATTTGGCCTATGTCATTTATACATCAGGCTCTACTGGAAATCCGAAGGGAGTCATGGTTACTCATCGAGGGCTAGTCAACTATATTTCGTGGGCAAAAGACCGCTATCTCTCTTGTCCTGAAGAAGCCTTTGCTCTGTATTCCTCACTGGCATTTGATTTGACGGTTACGTCCATTTTCTGCCCGCTGGTAAAGGGAAATCGGATGGTTATTTATCCTCACTCCGATTCAGAGTTTGTGTTATCGCGCATCTTTAGTGACGGACGCTCCCATGTTGTAAAGCTGACACCTGCCCATCTGTTTTTGCTGCAAGAGATCGCTCTGCCTTCTACTACGGTAAAGAGAGTGATAGTGGGCGGCGAGGACTTGAAGGTGAGTCTGGCTGAGGCCATTCATGCGAAATGGAACGGACAAATCGAAATTCTCAATGAGTATGGCCCTACTGAGACAGTAGTCGGATGCATGATCTATCAATACGATCCAGTGACCGATGTCGAAGGATCTGTACCGATTGGACATCCGATCAGTAACGTGCAGCTCTATATTTTGGATTCATATGGGAAACCAATCCCAATCGGATCGACTGGAGAGCTATTCATCTCGGGAGATAGTGTGGCACGGGGGTATCTTAACCGCGAGGAATTGACGCAAGAGCGTTTCCTACCCGATCCGTTTCGACTAGGGAAAGTGATGTACAAGACAGGCGATCTGGTTCGCTATCGTCCCAATGGAGTCATGGAGTATTTGGGGCGAGCTGACTATCAGGTGAAGATTCATGGATACCGCATTGAGTTGGGTGAAATTGAACAGCAGCTACTTGGTCATTCTTCTGTGCGTGAGGCAGTGGTGATTGATCGCATGGATACGTGGGGGCGTAAGTACCTTTGTGCTTATTTGATCACGGAAACATCTTTCCGGGAAAAAGAGCTCCGCGAAGAACTGGCAAGTCGATTGCCCGCTTACATGATCCCTTCGCAAATCGTGCAGCTTGAACAATTTCCGCTGACCTCAAATGGCAAAGTTGATCGAAAACAGCTTCCCGAACCTGTCATGGAGCGAAAAGGTGCGGAGGATGAAACCAGTCCCCGTGACGAGTTTGACAAGCTATTGGTTGAAGTGTATGAGGACGTGCTCGGTCATTCGCCATTTGGTTTACAGGACCCGTTTTCCCAGCTAGGGGGGGACTCGATCAAAGCGATTCAGGTTTCTTATCGATTGCATCAGCGGGGAATCAAGATTCCGGTTAGAGACATCTTGATTTATGACACGATTGCAGAACTAAAAGCGAGAAGTGACTGGAGTTGGGGAGTGGAACAGATCCCACAAGAGCCGTGTACGGGCGAGTTACCTTCATCTCCCATTGTTTCTTGGTTTTTGTCACAACAGTTCCGCAATGCTGATCATTGGAACCAGTCGTTGCTCCTCGAAAGCAAGGAAAAAGTAACGCTGGAGGAGTTTGAGGCGAGTCTGTCAGCACTGGTTAGTCATCACGATTGTTTGCGACTCAATTACTCGGCAAAAGAGGGGAAGCTCTTTTACAATGAGCGCCACCTAACCAACCGAGTGTCAGTATCTTACGTCGACCTTTCTTCCGTACCGCAAGAAGAACAGGAGAGAAGAATGTTTGAGGCGATGAGAGATTGTGCTGTTAGCTTCGAGTTGGAAGAATCAATACTGTTTACCGGTTGTCTCTTTGAATTGGGACCGGATCGACCTCAGCGATTGTTTCTGACGGCCCATCATCTTGTTGTGGACGGTGTCTCCTGGAGGATTCTCCTGGAAGATTTGATGAGCGCCTTGGCCAGTCTGAAACGTAATGAGCCGATTGTTTTACCAGATAAAACGCATTCGATGCAAGCGTGGATCAAGGAAGTCTCCGCCTATTATCAGTCGACTCAGGCAAGCAAAGAAAAAGCATTTTGGGACATGTTTTCCATCCCGGAAGACCAGCTACCGACTGACTTCGATTTTGGCGAAGACTTGGTAGAATACAGCGCTACATCTACTCGCACACTTTCAGCCGAGATGACGTCGCGACTGTTGACAACGGCCAACCGAATGTTTAATACGGGTCCCCAAGACCTATTGGTTGCAGCACTTACTCGGACATTGAGTGATGTGTTTGGTAGGGAGCGTCTCTTGCTGGTCATGGAGTCACATGGGCGTGAGTCTTCTATTCACACGATGAACGTAACCAGAACAGTAGGATGGTTTACCAGCATGTATCCTGTTTTGTTTGAAACGAATCCATCCAATCGGACCGACCACCTAAAAGGGGTAAAGGAGAAGTTGCGCCAGATTCCGATGGGGGGGCTTGGGTTTGGCTGGCTAAAGCCTGATCTGCTCGCGGCGGTGGAAAAGTCCCATGTTCGATTCAATTATCTGGGATCCGTGGATAATCAACTGAGTGATGAGCTGGTTCTCATGGGAGGAAACTTGGCGGTTGATTCCGGAGTGGGTAATCATTTGACAGCACTGCTTGACGTGGCTGCTCTCATTCGCCAAGGAGAACTTCAGGTTTCTGTTACGTACAGCTTGCGCAAGTATAGCGAGGAGACCATGGAGAAGTTACTTACGTTGTTTATCAATGAATTGGAGCAGCTCATTGATCATTGCTGCCATCAGGAGGTCCCTGAATTTACGCCATCGGATTTTGAAGAGGTGGAATTGACGCAAAAAGAGCTGGATTTGCTGTTTGGTTAAGAAGCGAATCTCATACTTGACCGAGTTTTCCGAGAAAGCAAAGATGACGAGTGTTTAATGAATGACAGGAGGGATTACATTGAGTGTCAAGGTACTAATGGGGAAAAAGGGATTTGAGGAGTTTGCAACAATTGTCGGCTTTACAGATGCGGAAAAGGAAGAACGCGGTGCATTGCTGGAGCAGTCTTATATGCCATTTAAGGTGACTCGCTATTATGCCGAGTTGATTGCAAGTCAATCAGAGCCTTATCGTACCCAGATGATCAATATCGTGCTTCCTCCACCGGGAGTGAAACCTTATAAAGGGCGTTTTGATCCGTATGGAAACAAGTCGTACCGTCAGGATGAAACAGCTTTCCTGCAACACAAGTACAAGAAGACATTGTTGCTTCACATCGACGACTTTTGTATTGCCAACTGCCAGTTCTGCTATAAAGTGAACGAAATCCGCCATGAAGATATTGGATACACCAATATTATGGACAAGGCAGAAAGGGCAGTACAGTATTTGGAAGCCCATCCGTACATCGATAATGTCCTCTTTACTGGTGGAGACCCTGCTTCCTTCCGTAAAACTTCTGACTTAATCAAGTTGATCAGCACGCTATTAAGTGTGAAGAGTATTCGACTCGTTCGCTTTGCAACCAAGGCTTTGGCCTATGACCCTGCTCGTTTTCTTGATGGAGAGTTGTTAGCGTTTTTTGACCAAGTAAGACAGACGCCCGGCAAGCAGGTAAGTGTAATTTCCCAGTTCAACCATCCTGGGGAAATCAGTGACGTTTCGATCCAAGCAACGCAAGCACTGCTATCCGTCGGTGTCCAGATTCGCGGACAGCCTGCTATCATTCGTGGCGTGAACGATTCTGTCGAGACCTTGATCGACTTGCAGCGCAAGTTTTTAGATAATCGAATCATTTCGTATTATTTGACGGTGTTTATGCCAGTTAGGGGAGTCGAGCAGTATGCCATTCCACTGGACGAGGCGTTCCGGAATGTGGCCGAGTCCAAACGCAATCTGGGTGGCTTGGAGAAAAAAGGGGTGCTTCTTACTTCGCACGACTTTGGAAAACTAGAGATTTGTGGCTTCTATCCGACAGCCGAGCGCCCTGAAAAAATTGTTTTGAAATGGCATCAAGCGGTCGGACCAGACTATCTTCCAGAGCGGTTGAAGGAATTAATCCCAACCCGTTCAGAAGACCTGATGATTTTGGACTACAAACAGGGAGAGATGTACTGCCTCGACCATGTTTTCGAACATAATGGCTTGCCGTACGTGAATGCAGATGGGGAGATCGTGGAAAACCTGCCGAGTGAAGCTGTTCGGTAAGGGAGTCAGGAGAGAAAAATTGTGATGAACAAGATCGACAAAAACAATATAGCTGACATTTTGCCGTTAAGTCCAACGCAGGAGGGCATGCTGTTTTACTACCGACTCCAAAAGGATTCCAATCTGTATTTCGAACAGCATCGGCTAACCCTTCGTGGCAAGTTTCAGCTGGAGTTGTTTACGCAGGCTGTTTCGATGGCGTTTGAGGCCAATGAAATGCTTCGTACGGTTTTTCGCTGGGAGGGGCTTCAAGCCCCTGTCCAGCTCATTCTCAAGCAAAAGACATTGGAGATTCCTTATTTCGATTGGAGCGAGTTACCGTCCGGAGCGCGTGAAAGAAAACTGTCTGCCTTGCTGTCACAGGACAAGCAAACACCTTTCACGCTTGAGTTGGGCAATACCATTCGCATTCAAGTAGTAAGGATGGAGTTGTATCGTTATGAAGTCATATGGTCATTTCATCACATTCTCATGGACGGATGGAGCTCTGGCATTCTCCTAAGAGAGATATTTACGGCATATGGACAATTGTGCTCGGGGCTGTCCCCTGCAATCAAACAAAAGGCGAAATATAAGGAGTATCTGCGTTTTCTAAAAGAAGCATCGAAAGAACATTCCTTATCGTATTGGAAAGATTCCTTACAAGGAATTAGCTCGCCTACACCGCTTCCCTATATGCGGGATCGTAACGAAGAGCGGAAGTATTCTTCTTATCATCTTCGGCTTAGTCGAACGCTGACGGAGACACTGGAGGAAACATCCAAGCGTTACCGCGTGACAATCAGCACATTGTTGCAGGCCGCATGGGGTATTTTGCTGCAAAAATACAGCGATACGCGGGATGCTCTTTTTGAAGTGGCCTACGCCGGACGTCCTGCCCATCTCACCGGAGTAGAGGAAATCGTCGGCCTCTTCATCAAAACGTATCCGCTCCGGGTCAAACGGACAGAAACGACAACAGTCAAAGATTTGCTGGGTGTCATGATGGAAGAGCAGCACCAGATGGCCCCGCACTTGTACGTGCCAGCAGTTGAACTGAAAAACTGCTCAGAGATGGACGTACAAACCCCTTTGGCGCATAGTTTGTTCGTTTTCCAAAACTATCCGATCGACAAGACGCTGGCCGGATTGGAACTTGATTTCGAGTTAGAAAATATTACTTCACATGAAACAACCGACTATCCATTGGTGCTGGAAGTAACACCCGGTGATGAATGGACAGTCCATGTCAACTACCAGGCATGGAAGTTTCAAGCAAAGGAAATCGAACGCCTGGCGCTTCACTATCAGAGCCTTCTCGAGCAGATTGCGGCTGATCCAGATCAAGAAATTCGTGACCTTACCTTGCTCAGTGATCATGAGCGGCACGAGATGATTGAGGAACAGATGAAAGTCGTGCCAGTTCCGAGTAACTACTGCGTGCACGAGTTGATTGATCAAGCGGCAGAAAAAACACCGGATGCAGTTGCGCTTGTACAAGGAAAGCGGACAGTGACCTACAAGGAGCTACAAGAGCAAGCCAATCGCCTGTCTTGCGCTCTGCAAAAGGAGGTGACAGATGCAGGTAGACCGATAGTTATCATGTGTGATCGTTCCCCTGAAATGATTACTGCACTGCTAGCTATCCTCAAAGCTGGGTGTTACTATGTCCCACTTGATCCAGACTTGCCAAAAGCGCGAATGGAACAGATCGTAAGCCAGATTCAGCCTAGTTTGATCGTAACAGAGGGCAGCTATCTGGAACTCGTTGCTGACTTGCAAACAAGGGTGTTTCGTCTTGATGAACCAGCTTGCTGGGTACAGGAATTAACCCAAATACCACAGCGAAAAGCGACGCCTTCGAGTACCGCATATGCCATCTTTACTTCTGGTTCAACAGGTACGCCAAAAGGTGTGCGCGTAAAGCATGATCAATTAATCAACGCTCTTTGGTGGCACATTGAATTTGTCGGATTCGGAGAGCAGACGAGAACATTGCAGATTGCCACATTGACTTTTGACGCATCGGTTGTCGAGATTTTCTGCACACTCATCAGCGGTGGGACCCTTTGCTTGTTGCAGCGACATGAAAACAAATCCCCGCAAAAGCTAGCGGCAGCCATCGAGAGCCAACAAGCAAATGCGATACTCGTCGTCCCTACGATGTATCACGCTTTGCTTGACCACGCGGCTGATGGATCGCTGGATTCGATTCAAAAAGTGTTGTGTACAGGAGAGATGTTATCTTCTTCGTTAGTGGAACGACATACAGCCCTGTTACCTCAAGCGCAAATGTACAACTTGTATGGTCCGACGGAAAATAGTATCTCGGCATCCGGGTATTGTGTACCCCGACAAGGACCTTTTGAAAACCCGCTTCCGATTGGACATCCGAGTTACAACGTTCGTGTTTTTCTTCTGGACCAAGATTTTCATCTGTTGCCCAAAGGGGTAATAGGGGAAATGTACGTTGGCGGGATGGGAGTAACGGAAGGTTACATCGCTGACGAGGAAAAGACCAGAGCGTCCTATATCCTGACCCCGTATGGCAGGCTATATCGTACAGGAGACTTGGCTTGCTGGACGGATGAAGGACATCTGCAATATTTTGGTCGCAAGGATTTCCAAATCAAGATTCGTGGCAACCGCGTTGAATTGGAGGAAATTGAAGCTGTCCTGCGCCGTCAGCCTGGTGTCCGGGAAGCAGCGGTAGTGGCTATTCAGGAGTCAAAGCGCGATCCTTATCTGGTTGCATGCTTGGCCGCGATGCATCCGATTGAGGAACACGTTCTGAGAGAAGCAGTGCTGACTTATCTGCCTGACTACATGCTACCTGCCTTTTTCGTCCATCTTGATGCTTTGCCTCGGACGCAGAGTGGAAAAGTAGACAAGACTGCCTTGCAACGTCTGGATTACACGCAGTATCGCTCGGGAAAGGAAGAGGCCCCGGCAGATGAACTTGAGCAGCAATTGGCACAAATATGGCGAGAACTTTTGACAGTCGAAAAAATAAGCGTGCACGATCATTTTTTCTCGCTAGGAGGCCACTCGCTGAAGGCTGCTCAACTCGTGACCAGATTGCAAAAAGAGAGAAAAACGGACATCACAATCAAGGATGTATTCCGGAACCCGACCATTCGACAATTGGCTGATCGCATCAGAGGTAGACAGGAGATATCTTACACGCCGATTGATCGGGTCAGTCAAGCCGAGAGATACAGGGCTTCTTCTTCCCAGAAACGAATTTTCGTGATGCATGGAATTGAAGGGGAAAGCACCAGCTACAACATGTCGGGTGTCATCGCGGTAAACGGTCATTTGGATGTAAGTCGAGTGAACCGTGTATTAAAGGAAATCATTCAAAGGCATGAAGCATTCCGTACTTCGTTTGCGGTACAGGATGGAGAAGTGTATCAGTACATCAGCGACCATGTGCCATTTGAGATCCAAACGATGAATAGCGATGGCAGGACATTGGACGAAGTGATGGAAGACTTCCGGCAATCTTTTGATTTGACGAAAGCCCCTCTTCTTCAGGTTTGCCTGGTCGAGGTCACAGCCACTCAGCATTATCTGCTGTTTAACTCTCATCATATTATTTTGGATGGCATTTCACTGAATGTGTTAATGGAGGACTTTGCCAGATTGTATGTGGGTGAAGAACTGCCTGCACTGCCTATTCAATACAAGGACTACGCTGACTGGCAGTGGCAGAAGCGGGGGAGCGAGCAGTGGAATCAGCAGGAAAAATATTGGGTGGACTCCTTTAGCGACCGTGTCCCGCTTATGGCTTTTCCACTCGATTACCCGCGTCCCGCTGTTAAGACATTCCAGGGCGATCACCATACGTTCTTCATTACTGATTCTACGTACGGTGATTTGCATGCATTTGCAAAGCAGAATGAAGTGACTGTCCATGCTGTTTTGATGTCGGCTTATTACGTGTTGTTGATGAAATACACGTCTCAGGAAGATTTCGTTGTCGGTTCACTGGTAGCTGGACGAAACCATCCCGATTTGGAGCGAATTGTCGGTGTCTTTATCAACTTCCTTCCGATTCGCAATCGTCCTCGTACCGAACACGTGTATACCGATTTTGTACAAGAGGTTCAGCGCAGTCTGTTCCTGGCTTATGAACATCAGGAGTATCCGTTTGAAGAAATCGTTGCTCGTAGCGCTGCAGGCATCCAGCAAACGCAAAATCCATTGTTTGATACGATGCTGATCTTCCATAACCAACGTGAGCAAGAAGTCAGGTTTACATTGGGTGACGTGCAGTTTGAAGAGGTTCCGCATGAATCCAAAACATCGAAGCTTGACTTTAAGCTGGATATTACACCACTCGCTGATCAATTCAGATGCGTGCTGGAATACGATACCCAGTTGTTTAAAGCGGAGACTATGGAAGGCTTTGCTGACAACTATTTGCGTGTACTCGCAGCGCTTCTGAAGCATCCGAAGCAGCGATTGGATGATGTTGACATCGTACATCACCAAACAGAAAAAGAGGGCGTGATGAACCGCCTTCATCATGTCGGAGTTGCCGTTCCAGAACTGGGTCCGGCTCAAATCATGTATGGCACTCTCGGGTTTGATGCGAGCGATTCCCTGCAAGATCCAGAACAGAACGTGTATCTCTCGATGTGCATGAAACCGGGAAGTGTACCAATCGAGCTGATTGCGCCAGTCGATGAAACGTCACCTTGCGTTCGTTTGTTGGAAGAGAAGGGGACGGGACCGTACCATCTATGTTATTCTATTTCCAATATTAATCAATTTTTGAAAAGGTTAGTAGATTGTGGATTCAAATACGATTTGGTCAGCGCTCCTAAGCCAGCAGTGCTTTTCAATCATAGACTCGTTGCCTTTCTCTTTCTGGAATCGGTAGGCTTGATTGAACTTGTAGAGAGCGAGGATACGAAGCATGACGAATGGCAAAGCAGCGGTCAGCGGTCTGTTGTCCGTTTACTTACACCAGATGCTGATCAGGCACTGTCGTTCTTTACGTTCCTAGGCTACCGTGTTCACGAGAAATATCTGGATCGGCAATCGCAAGCGAGTATCATCACACTGGGCAAAGCGAGTGAGAGCAGTATCCAATTAGTCGAGCCTCTTATGGAACACTCGCAAGAACAACGGGCGCTCACGAAAAATGGTTGTGGTGTTTACCAAATAGAGGACAGGGTAGCGAATCTGACTGAACGGATCGATACACTGATTGCGTGTGACATCCCCGTTTCTTTTGCAGACCGGGCAGGACGTAATCTGCTCCTGACAGATGCCCCCTACCTACTTTTAACCGACGGGAAATCAGCCGCCGAAAGACCTAAGCCGATTCTAGGCGGGTTTCATTCGGAAGCTACTCCCATCTATTCCTTCGTTCAGGAACGTTTGCTGAAGCAGGAACAAGAAGAGGGGATTGTGGCTGTCAGATGTTTTGACATCGAGGTTCGAAGCAGAATCGAACCGTCATATATGCAGCAAGCGTGGCAAGCTCTCGTGCGACGTTTTCCACAGCTGTTGCCACAAGGCTTATCCGAACCGATTCCGCTTGCGTTTTGGGATTTACAGGAGAAAAGCGAGGCAGAGGCAACGGTATGGTTGCGGGATCGATTGATTGCCGAGCAGAAGAGACCGTTTGAGCATCATGCAGGAAGTTTGGCTCGATTTGAACTGGTAAAGTTGGCAATTGATCACTATCGGTTAATTGGAAGTCTTCACAGCTCCATTAGTGATTGGCGAGGCATCGGACTTCTTCTGGAGGAATGGGAGGCTCTGTATCAGACGATTGAAGAAGGGCATGAACCTTCTACGGAAGAACAGCCTCATTACGAAGAAGCATTCGCTGTTTGGCAGAAAAAAATGCTTTATTACGGACATCTCGAGGCCGAGCGCCACGAGTGGTTGACAGCAGCAAATCTACATTCTGCTCAACCTTTTGGTACAGGAGGGGTAGCGAAGCGACAAGTCGAGCAGTATATCGACCCGACGAGTCACGCTGATTTACTGCATGTAGCTGCTCAGTCCAATCAGGAGCTGGGAGACATCTTGCTTGCCTCCTACCTACTGTTGCTTCGACAGGTCACCCAATTGTCTAGTTTGACGCTTGGGGTAGTGACGACGAATCGGACGCAAGATGTGCTGGAACATACACTTGGCAACTTTGACAACATCGTACCGCTCACGATTGATATGCAGACGATCAGTTCGTTTTCACAATTATTGGATCAAACGAAGCAAGTACATGCCCGGATGCAAGCGCTCGCGTTGTATCCGTCAGAGCACTGGCAAGCGACGACGAACATGGAATGGCCGACACTTTTTGTCAACCAGACGATTCCGTTCAAAGCTCAGTCAACTGTTTGGAAACGTGAAGTCAAACGATCAGTCGAGCCAGAGATGGCCGGAAGCCCATTAGTTCTCCAAGTAGCAGAAACTTCGAAAGGTATCCATGTCGTTTTTACCTTTGATCCAGCTATGCTTCAGACAGCATATGTTGAATCGCTTTCGGATCGCTATGTGAAAATCCTAAAAATGTTAGCAGAAAAATCCAAAATAAAGTAAAAGGGGTAGGAGAATATGGAAATCAGATCCTCAATTAATTTTCACGACGAGCGCTTTTTGATGTTTGTACTGGACCAGATGGCAAATGAGCTTGAGAGAAACGGTGGAGAAGCGATCCGCATGACTCTTGGGAAGTCAGAAATGCCGCTGCATCCCGAAATTATCAATTCCATGCAACAGGCGTTGAACAGCTTTGAAAAATATTCGCTCGTATATCCAGGTGGTCTGCCTGAGCTGAAAGATAAGCTCGCGACCCACTATCAAACAAAATACGATGTGACAATCAAGCCGGAAAATTTCGTGATCAGTGTCGGTACCAGCACACTCTTCCGTAACTTGTTCTACCTCTTGCTTAAAGAGGGTGATGAAGTGTTGCTGCCACTTCCGTACTACTCGCTTTACCATTTCTGCGCGCTCTTAGTCGGTGCGAAAGTTCGTTACTACAAAATTGATATGGATACATTGAGACTTGATGTGGATTCGTTCAAAGAGAATTTCACAGACAAGACAAAAGTGGTCGTGATCAACACGCCAGGTAACCCGTTGGGAAATATTCTTACAAGAGAGGAATTGTATACGATCGACAGCATCGTAGACGGCCGTGCGGCTATTATCAATGACGAGATTTATGCGAACACTTACTTCGATGACGAGTGCGAATCCGTGATGCAGCTGAAAAATACCAAGTCTACCTTCATCACAACGGATGCGTTTTCCAAAGCGTATCGGATGTATAGCAGACGTGTCGGATACGCGATCGTACCAGATGAGCTGGTGCAACCACTGACGGTCATTCAGCACCACACACTGCTCACAGCTGACCCGGTCGTACAATTCGGGGCAATGGCTGCGCTTGATTACCAGCATGAAGTTGATCATTTAGTCCAACTTTACAAAGGTCGTCGGGACTACACGATTGACGCTTTCCAAAATGTACCCGATGTCCGTGCTCTGCCAGCGAGAGGTAGCTTCTACTTCACGCTTGATTGCGAAGCCTTTATGAAGAGAAAAGGCATCAGCACCTCGCTTGAGTTGGCTACACAAATTTTCGAAGCTACACATGTGGCGACTGTACCGGGTTCTGACTTCGGCATCCCGAACACACTGCGCCTCTCATACTCTGCCGCGAAGTATAACGAGGGAATTAACCGTTTGCGGGAATTTTTCACCACCACCTAAAAAGGGGAAGAGTCGCAATGAATGGACGTATGCAGCTCGATCTGGATCTGAATGAGTTTAACCTGCTCACTGATGATGAAGCGAACTTGTTAACTCGAGTCAATCAGACAGACAAACCTTATCGCAACAAAGTGACAATCGCTGAACTGTTCGTCCGGCAAGCAGAAAAAACGCCTGATAGAGTCGCTGTGGTAGAGGCGGATCGAGAAAGAACATACGCAGAACTACACGCGGAAGCAAACCAGCTAGCCCGTATCTTAAAAGATGCGGGTGTGGTTCCTTCGCAACTCGTAGGAATTCTCGCAGACAGGAGCTCCCGTATGGTAGCGGGAGTTCTTGCCATCCTCCAAGCGGGTGGGGGATACGTCCCGGTTGATCCGCATTATCCCCGAGCTAGAATTCGGTATCTTTTGCAGGATAGCCGCTGCAAGGTGCTTGTAACAGAATCCATCTATCTGGACGAGATTATCCCGGATCTACCTGACAGCATCGAAACGATCATTTGTATGGACGAGACTTCCTTCCAGCACGAAGAATACAAGGTCTATACAGCGTCCGACATTCGCCGCCAAAAGGATGAGGCGATAGCTTCGGCAGGTTCAGAGGATGATGTTGCGTATGTCATCTACACATCTGGTTCGACCGGTGCACCGAAGGGCGTCATGATTACGCACAAACAGGTCTTGAATACGTTGTTTTGGCTGGAGGAGACTTTTCCGTTAAGCGAGACAGACGTTGTTGCCCAAAAAACCTCGATTTCTTTTACGGATTCGGTGTGGGAATTGTTTTGGCCGCTGATAGTTGGATCAAAGCTGTCTATTTTGAAAGAGGAAGACGGAAAAGATCCGGGAGCGTTGTATGACTGGCTCCGGGAGCAACGCATCACTGTCACGCAGTTCGTTCCAGCGATGATGAATGTGTTTCTGGCGCATGTGCATTCTCGTAAGGAGCCAGATCCATTGCCCAATTTGAAGTGGGTATTTAATGGAGGAGAAGCTCTGACCGCTAATCTGGTTCGCGAATGGAATCGACTGTTCCGTGTTGCGCGAATCGCGAATATTTACGGGATGACAGAATCAGCGATATACGCTTCCGTCTTTCTTTGCACAGAACAGCCTGCTGAAGAAACACTCAGAATCCCGATTGGTGTTCCTATTGCCAATACGCATATGTTCATCCTTGGTCAGACGGGGGAAATTTGTCCCCCTGATGTCAAGGGCGAGATTTGTATCGGAGGAATTGGCATCACCGATGGATATTTGGGCAAGCCTGATTTGACTGAGAAAGCTTTTACGTATCATCCCATTACCGGCGAGCGCCTGTACCGTACTGGAGATGTCGGCTTGCTCAGTGAAACGGGAGTTTTTGAATATCTGGGGCGGATGGACGATCAGGTTCAAGTGCGCGGCTATCGTGTGGAACTAAAAGAAGTTGAACGCGCCGTCCTTCAGCATCCCGCTGTAAATCAAGTAGCTGTTTTGGCTATGACTGATCAAATGGGGCTAACCGAACTGGCTTGCTACTATGTTGTGCAAATGGACGGTGTTCAGCCGGATGAGCTTCGCGTGCACCTGCAGGAGTGGCTCCCCGAATATATGATCCCGAGTTACTTTATGGAATTGTCGGAGATGCCGCTTACTCCGCATGGAAAGATCGATCGTAAAGCTTTGCCTGCTGTAAAGCCAAGTGCCAACAGTGAATACGTACCTCCAGCAAATCCTATCGAACAAAAGCTGGCTGAGTTGTGGGCGGATGTCTTACAGCTCCCATCCCCTGGTGTACTTGATCACTTTGTCGGACAGGGAGGACATTCGCTTAAGGCCATTCAGCTTTTATCCAGGATTGAAAGTGACTTTCAAGTGAAGCTTTCCATGCGTGACCTGTTTGATGCTCCAACAATTCGTGGTTTGGCGAATCGGATCACAGGCAACCTCCAAGAGATGGAGCAAAAACCGATTGTCATGCTTTCTAATCAGGAATATTACCCTGTCACACGTGCCCAAGAGCGGCTCTACCTGTTGTGGCAGTTGGAAGAAGATGCTACCAGCTATCATACACCGGGAGTTATGCGGATCACCGGTTCCCTTGATTCAGGGCGTCTCCAAGTCGTTGCAGATCAACTCGTGGCACGACATGAGGCCCTGCGCACCTCGTTTCATCTGATGGAAGGTCAGGTGAAGCAAAAAGTACACAGTGATCTTTCTGTACAGATCGAATCATGGAAAGCAGACGAGGAAGCTGTGGAAAAGACAATCGAAAGCTTTTTCAGGCCATTCGATTTAAAACAAGCTCCTTTACTTCGTATCGGTTTAATTAAGCTTTCATCAGAAGATCATCTGCTGATTTTCGACATGCATCATATCATTTCCGATGGCATTTCCAAGTCCATCTTGCTTGAGGAATTTTGTTCTCTCTACCAAGGACAGGTCTTGCCGGAATTGTCGGTACAGGCCAAGGAATTCGCTTGGTGGCAATCAGAACAAGCTACCGAAATAGGTTGGGCCGAGCATGAAGCCTACTGGTTGGAGGCATTTTCCAAGCAGCCGCAACCGCTGGCAATCCCGACCGATTATCCTCGCCCACAAACCATGACATTTGATGGAGACGAGTTGGTGACTGAGCTGTCTAGGGAATGGGTGGAAAAGCTCGACGCGTTTACCCGTCAGAGTTCTACGACGCTCTACATGCTTCTGCTGGCCGTCTATTCTGTTTTGTTATCGAAATACAGCAATCAGGAAGACATCGTCGTCGGCTGCGACATGGATGGTAGACAACGTGCGGAGTTTGCCCCTGTTGTCGGAATGTTTGTTAATACCTTGGCCTTGCGAAACTGGCCGAAGAAAGAATTGACCGTCGAAGAGTATATCGGGCAGGTACGCCAAAACGTGCTTAGCGGTTTTGAGCATGGAGACTATCCATTCGATCAACTTGTAAGCCAGATTCAATTGACTCGCGATCCAGCAAGGAACCCGTTGTTTGACGCCATGCTGACCCTGCATCATGCAGCAGAGCAGCAAAAAGTCAGCCTCGATCAAATCGAATTTGTACCGTACGAGTTCAGACGCAAAGCTGCCATGCTCGATCTGGCTTTGGAAGTGGTTAAGGCTGAGGATCACCTATGCATGCATTGGCAATACAACACGAACTTGTATCAAAGAAGAACAATCGAGAGGATGGCTCAAGATTTTGTCATTCTTCTTGAGCAAATGGTAGCCCACCCGAACCGAACCATCGGACAACTTCAGATCGGTCATGGAGTAGTACAAGTAGCACAGGGACAAGTGGACGACGATGACTTTGCTTTTTAAGAAATACATGACGGACAGAAAAGAGGGATTGGCTTGACAACGATAACGGCACAAAACATCTTGCTGGCCAGTGGGCAGTTTGATCGCGAAAAAGACTATTGGATGGAGAACCTCTCTCGAGAGTTTCATTCACTCGACCTTCCAACAGACTCTCGGGCCTCGTTTCAGCGTCAGTCTGAGCTTCGTGAGCTGACCATCGTGTTTCCGGACGAGCTGAGCAAGGCGCTGATTCATTTGAGCAATGGCTCGGATCAACGTTTGTTCATGGCTTTGCTGAGTGGATTTGGCATCCTGTTGTCCAAATACACTGGACATCAGGACATATGCGTTGGAACGGCTATCTTTCGTCAAACAGAGCCGGGTGAGTTCTTGAATAAAGTGCTGCCTCTGCGTCATCAGGTACTCCCGGAATGGAGCATCAAGGAGCTGCTTCAAGAAGTTCGGCAGACCTTAAAGGCCGCTGTGGAACATCAGAACTACCCAATCTTGCGGTTGATCGAGGAACTGCAAGTACCGCAGCAGGGGAACAGCACACCGTTCCTTGAGGCAACTTGCTTGTTGGACGTTCTTCATGATCAGGACAGCCTGGAACAGGTCTCGAGTGAGTTGCAGCTCCTTTTTTCTAAAAAGGGGAACTCGCTCGAATTACTTGTGCGTTACGTCGGGCAAAGATACCAACTCCCCATGATGGAACGGATGATAGAGCATTTGGTCCGTATCTATCAAGTTATCGTAACCCAACCAGATCAGAAGATCGCAGAGATCGCGTGCTTATCTGAGGCAGAGGTACGGGAGCTAGTTCTTTCATTCAACGACAACCGGATTGATTTTCCACGCGATCAGAGCTTTGATCGCCTCTTTGAGGAGCAGGTAAAAAAGACGCCTCATCGCAAAGCGGTGACAGACGGTAAATCAACGTTAACCTATCAGGAATTAAACGAGCGATCCAACCGACTTGCGCGCCATTTTATCCAGCAAGGATTACGACCTGGCACGAAAATCGGTATCTATATGAAGCGTAACGTGGATACGCTTGTTGCGATTCTTGCCGTGTTCAAGGCAGGAGGAGCCTACGTACCGATTGATCCAGACTATCCGCAGCATCGGATCCTGTACATCGTGCAGAAGAGCGAGATTGCAGGGTTAATCACTCAGCCTGACTTGCTAGATGGATTGGAACCGATTCGAGCATCCTCACCTGAACTGAAGTATTTCTATGTTTTTGGTCAAACTGATCAATCAATAGAGTCACTTTCGGGAGAGGAAATCGATCGGGAGAGTGCGGGAACAGACTTGGCATATATCATCTTCACATCGGGTACGACTGGACAACCGAAAGGCGTAATGGTGCACCATCGCGGAATGATTAACCACATTTTCGCTAAAATCAACGATCTATCCCTCTGCGAGGATGATCTTGTCACACAAACAGCTTCTCTTTGCTTCGACATATCCGTTTGGCAATACCTGGCTGTTCTGCTAGTGGGTGGCTCTGTGCTGGTGATCGATACAGAGACGGTAATGGATACGCAGGCTCTTCATAACGTACTCCGTTCCAACCACGTCACCGTCGCAGAAGTGGTACCGTCTCTGCTCTCCGTGCTGCTTGATCTCGTTCAAGAATGGCCCAACTCCGAACGTAGCTTGCCTGATCTGCGGTGGATGGCCGTGACAGGAGAGGAGTTGCCTGCTCCTCTGGTGCGACGCTGGTTTGCCTGCTATTCGGAAATTCCTTTGGTGAATATGTACGGGCCAACGGAAGCATCTGATGATATTACGCACCACATTATTCGGGAAATGCCCAGTGATCAGCAGATTGTAGTTCCTATCGGTATACCGATCCAGAATACTCATATTTACATACTCGATCAAAATCAGTGTATCTGCCCGCGAGGCGTAAAAGGAGAAATAGGTGTGGCCGGTCCGGGGGTAGGTTACGGCTACTACAAAGATGACGAACGGACTCAAAAAGTCTTTGTAGCAAATCCGTATGCCAGCTGGATAGATGACCCAGACTACCAAGTCCTCTACCGAACGGGTGATGTAGGCCGGATCACGGAGGACGGATTTATTGAGTACTTCGGGAGAATGGACAATCAAGTCAAGATTCGGGGTTACCGAATCGAATTGAGTGAGATTGAACAGGTGATGCGCAGACATCCAGCGGTTAAGGATGCAGTGGTCTTGGCGCTTTCTGAGGAAACGGGTGCAAAGTACTTATGTGCCTATGTCGTTCCCCAAGAGGAATTTTCCGCACGAGATGTGCGTGAGTATCTGTTTACTGTGCTTCCGGAATACATGGTGCCGATGCACTATGTAAAACAAAACGTATTGCCACTTACCCCGAACGGAAAAGTGGATAGAGGGGCTTTGCCGAAGCCTGGCATACAGGATCGCATAGACACATCTATTTTGGTGTCAGCCACAACCGAGACGGAAAAAGCTCTCACGCACATCTGGGCGCATGTGTTACAGCTCGATCCAAACACAATCAGCACTCGGGACAATTTCTTCGCTCTAGGGGGGCACTCGTTAAAAATCAACGCGGTGGCTGCGCAGGTTGCACAGCAGTTTGGTGTACAGCTTCCACTGCGAACCATGTTTAATCACCCAACGATTCAGGAGCTTGGAAACGTGATTGATGGATCAGACAAGACGATTATGAAAAGACGATTCTCAGTCGAAGCCAGATCGTACTATCCTGTTACGGCTGCCCAGCGTAAGTTCTTTATTCTTCAGCAGTTAAACCCGGCTGACACAAGCCTTCACATTACGGCTGCCCGTTCCATCGAGGGCGAGTTGAGCCGTGAAAAGGTAGAACATGCGTTTCAAGGATTACTTGACCGCCATGAATCTCTTCGTACCTCATTTGATTATAGAGATGGGCAAGTCGTTCAAATTGTACATGATTCCTTAGTCTTCCGTTTGGAAGTGAGCGAAGCAAGTGAAGAGCAGTTGGAGGCCAGTCTGGCAACGTTTGTACGGCCATTCGACTTGCGTCAAGCACCTTTGCTGCGCGCGGGGCTAATCAGGATTGCACCAGAAAAGCATCTATTGTTGTTCGATATGCATCATATCATTTCAGACGGTGTATCCATGGATATTCTCGTAGAGGACTTTGTTCGTCTCTATGCAGGCGTGACACTTCCTGCATTGGAAGTTCAGCAAAAAGAGTTTGCTGTATGGCAGGAATCTGCACTTGAGTCAGGGGAGCTTCAAGCTGACTATTGGGCAGACTTGTTTACCAGCCCCGCTCCACTTCTATCGATTCCGACTGATTATGAAAGACCAGAAGCTCTTACGTATCCTGGTGCAACGATTGAGTTCGAGATATCGGCAGAGGAGAGGCAGCAGTTGCAGGAGCTGGCAACGCAGGAACATGCGACACTTTACATGGTGCTGTTGTCGGTTTACAACATATTGCTTGCAAAATACAGCGGCCAGGAGGATATCGTTGTCGGAACTCCTGTAGCTGGGCGTAAATTTGCAGAGTTTGATGAAGTCATTGGGATGTTTATCAATACCATTCCCCTCCGCAATTATCCAAAAGGCGAGAAAACCTATCGCGAGTTTCTTGCGGAGGTCCGCGAGCATACGCTAGCCTCTTTTGAACAAGCGGATTACCCGATTGATCTGTTTGTCCAGACTCTTGGTCTTGAGCCAAATACAGGTCGTCAACCCCTTTTCGATACGATTTTCGTCCTACAAAACATGGACAATCCGGAAGGGGAACTAGAGCTTGAGGACATGATCGTCAAAAACTATCCACTGCAAAACAATACGGCTAAACTTGATCTTCATCTGGCGGCTTATCCCGTTTTCGACAGACTTATATGTAAGCTGGATTACCGCAGTGATCTGTTCCGAAGAGATACGATGGAACAGTTTGTGAGTGACTTCAAAAGCTTGTTGCAGCAGGTGATGGAAGATCCGCAGCGCCTCCTGCAAGACTTTGAATTGACCCGGGAGGTAGCCCTTATTCAAGCACAGGGCGTCGATTGGGATTTTGAATTTTAGAGCAAGCGGTGAGTAAGAGGGGGAGGGCATATGGAGACTACTATTTCGCAAAACATTCTGCTAACCAGTCGGAAATTTAGCCGGGAGGAGCAGTACTGGCAAGAGAAGTTACAGGGGGAGTGGACGCTCTCCCTCCTTCCAACCGAAGGAACGGAGAAGGAAGGCGATGGGGAGGAGGAGACAAAAGAAATATCGTTTGTCTTTCCAGATGATTTGAACGCTGCCGTTGCGGCCCATTGCGATCATCATCCGATGAAGCTCTACCTGTTCCTTCTGTCGACGTTTCAAATCATGCTGAATCGGTATAAGCAGACAGACGACATGATCATTCTCACGCCCGTCTTTCAAAATCCGCTTCCCCCTAACGCTTGGAATCGGGTGCTGCCGCTGCGTGTACGGATGCATCAAGAAGCTACTTTTGCAGAAGTGGCGAAAGAGGGTAAGCAGCTAGTCAAAGAGGCAATGGAACATCAGAACTATCCGTTTTCGCAAATGATGCAATGGCTTGATCTACCCGACACGGATCGGATGGCACTGCTGGATACAGCCTTCGTACTAGAAAACATGCAAGATATTACTGCTTTAGAAGGCCTGTCCCTACAAATGGTATTCGCATGCAAGCAAACAGAAGCTGGAATTACCGGACGCGTACGGTATAAGGGCGAGCAGTTCAAAGAGGCTGTCATCGAACGAATGATCAGCCATTATCAACAAATTCTTCGTGAAGTCGTCGTCGATCCTAAACGCTTCGTTCACACAATTGAAATGTTGACAGAAGCAGAGCGGACAGATCTGTTGTACACCCGCAATCAGACGGATGTTGCTCATCCTGCTCCAAAGCCGATCCATCAACTGATCGAGGAGCAGGCAGCGCGGACGCCTCATCTAACAGCTGCTGTGCTTGGCAACAAAACCCTTACCTACGCTCAACTTAATGGCAAAGCCAATTGCCTTGCACGTATGTTGAAGGAAAGTGGCATTGGAAGAGGAAGCTATGTTCCGGTCTTGATGAATCGTAGCTTGAATTTGGTCATTTCCTTGCTAGCTGTGATGAAAACAGGTGCGGCATTTGTCCCGCTAGACGTGCAAAGTCCAAGCGAACGGAAAAAGCAGCTACTGGATGAATTGAATTGTCCCGTGACGCTGATCGGACCAGAAATACGCCAGGAGCCGTCATTCGTGCAATGGACACGTGCTGTAATCGTTGATGCGGATGATATCCGGGAAGAAGGGGACTTGAATGTCCAGGTAGATATGGACGATCCGATCTATGTGATCTATACATCTGGTTCTACTGGTAAACCAAAAGGGGCAGTCGTTCCTCATATCGGTATTTTCAATCGGTTTCGCTGGATGGATGAACACTACGGTTGTACAGAGCAGGACGCCATTTTCCAGACGACTCCCCATCACTACGACAGTTCGGTCTGGCAACTCTTCTGGCCGCTCTTGCATGGTGGCCGTACGGTATTGCCGATTCCTGAATTCGAGATGACGCTCGATCAAGTGTTGCAAGCCATTTCAACCTATCAGATTACAATTACAGACTTTGTGCCGTCGGTGTTCAATCTGCTGGTGGATCAAATGGAAACACGGATGGACATACACGATTCACTTTCTTCGATTCGCCACCTGATCTTGGGGGGAGAGGAAATCACCGCTCACACTGTGCATCTGTTTCTTCAGCGGTTTTCCCACGTTCGTATCACGAATCTGTACGGTCCGACGGAGACGTCTATTGGTGTCATCTACTTTGAGATCGACCATACCCATGAGGGACCGATCCCGATTGGAAAACCGATAGCCAATACGAAAATTTTGCTGCTGGATTCAAATCGCAAACTTGTTCCGGCCGGACATCAAGGGGAGATATATATAACAGGCTTGTGCTTGGGGCACGGTTACTTGCACGATCCCGAGAAAACAGCAGCCAGCTTTGTTGACAACCCTTATCCGGAAATTGGTTATCAAAAGCTTTATCGGACAGGAGACCTTGGGCGTTATCTGCCGAATGGCAATATCAAGTTCTGCGGTCGCATCGATCATCAAGTGAAAGTACGCGGGCACAGAATTGAGCTGGGCGAGATTGATGAGGTGCTATTGTCCCACCCGCTAGTAAAAGAGTGTGCCGTGCTTTTTCAAGAAGAGAAGGCTCGATTGTGCGCGTACTACGTGGCAAATGCCGAGGAATTGACCGCAAGTGACCTGCGCGGTTATCTTAGCGAACGACTTCCCGATCACATGATCCCATCCTTTTTTGTCAGCATTGAAAAAATGCCTTTGACAGCAGGGGGCAAGATCAATCGCAAGCTATTGCCTGAAGTGGATGAACAACAGGCGTCCGATGCTGAATATGTAGCCCCACGAAACGAGAAGGAAGAACAGCTGGTTACGATCTGGAAAGAAATCTTGGGAATCGAAAAAGTGGGGGTACACGACAGCTTCTTCCAGCTGGGAGGAAATTCCCTGCTGTTGCTCAAAATGCATGCACAAATTGTAAAACTAGTGGATAGCGAGATTAGCGTCGCGCATTTGTTTTCCTACTATACGATTGCCATGTTTGTGGATTTTCTCGAACAAAGAAAACAGGATCAGTTTGCATCGATGGAAGATCAAAGCGATGATGATGAATCCCTTCTGGAATTGCTGAGGGAGGTCAAGGAGGGAGTTCTCTCCGTAGACATGGGTGCCGAGCTAATCGACAAAAGGAAGGGGAATTAAGATGAGTTTGCTTAAAAAATACATCTTGGAGCAAGTGGCAGCTCATCGACTGCATGAAAAGGAAGCACTTCCTTTGCTGAAAGAATTGTCCTCTGCCAACGTAAATACGCGCCAAGATATCGCAATCATCGGTATGGCTTGTCGTTTTCCTGGAGCCAACAGCCTCGAAGAATACTGGAACAATTTGAAACAGGGGCACGATTCAATCAGTGATATCCCGGCTGCAAGGCGTCCAGATGTCGAGAGGGTCGCGAGAGAATTTTTTAACGGCACAGATTTTCAGTATGAGCGGATGGGTTATCTCGAACACGTGGATTTATTTGATCACGCGTTTTTCGAGATATCACCTGCTGAGGCTCGAACCATGGATCCTTATCAACGGATGTTTCTCGAGTTGGCTTGGGAAACATTTGAACATGCCGGGTATAGCGAGAAGATGATCAGCGGTTCTCCTACCGGCGTATTTCTGGGATATTGTGACAATGAATCACAATACCAGCGTGTGCTGAAAAACGTTGATTCAACTTCGCTGGCTGGCAACGTTGCAGCAATTATCGCTTCCCGGATTTCCTATTTGCTGAATTTATCAGGTCCGAGCCAACTGATTAATACATCTTGCTCTTCCTCCTTGGTCGCTCTGCACCAAGCTTGTCAGGCCATTGGAAATAACGATTGTCGAATGGCTCTCGTAGGTGGAGTTAACCTTTCCCTGTTTCCGATTCAACAAGATACGGACTTTGGCATTGTTTCTGTAGATCGCAAAACCAAAGCTTTTGATGACTTTGCTGATGGAACCGTGTGGGGAGAAGGTCTTGGGGCTGTTCTTTTGAAGTCATACGATCAAGCAGTTAGAGACAATGACTATATCCATGCCGTGATCAAAAGCACAGCGGTCAATTGTGACGGCCGTTCTACCAGCATTACTGCGCCCAATGCGATTTCTCAGTCTGCTTTGTTGCGAACAACATGGGAGCGGGCGCGAATCAATCCGGAGAGCATCTCCTATATTGAGGCACATGGGACCGGGACTAGATTAGGCGACCCTGTCGAGATTGAGGGGATCATGCATGCCTTTCAGAAAGTTTCAAAACGCAAGCAATTTTGCGCAATAGGCTCGGTTAAAAGTAATATCGGGCACACGATAGCGGCATCAGGTGTGGCTGGGATCATTAAAACGGTTCTGATGATGAAGCATCGCCAGATTCCGCCGACGCTACATGTGAAACGACCGAATACCTTAATTCCTTTTATTGATTCGCCTGTTTATATAAATGATGTGTTAAAGGCTTGGGATGTAGAGGCGGACCAACCTGTGAGGAGAGCCGGGATAAGTGCATTCGGCCTGAGTGGGACAAACGCCCACGTCATCTTGGAAGAGCCTCCTGGGCGCGAGGCGACAGCCGGTTCAGAATCTGGCAATTACCTTATTACGTTATCTGCCAAAACAAGTGAGTCGCTCTGGGATTTGCTCGAGAAATACCAAACATTTTTATCAGGACCTTCTGAGCATTCCCTTTTGGATATGTGCGCTACTGCCAATATGGGGCGCGGACATTATCGGTATCGCCTTGCCTTCGTTATCAACAGCAAAGAGGACTTTTTGCAGAAGATCCATCGCCTGTGCGCGGGAGAACGGATGGAGGACGGTGCTCCGCTTGTTGATGGGAACCAGGTGATCTACGGAGTACTGAATTCCCGTGGGGAAAGTTCATCGCCGATCAGCATGCAAATAGACAGCTCTGACCCTGTAGAAATGGCAAAACAGTACGTACGAGGAGTGCCGATCAATTGGCTTGAATACTACCGTCCAGCCAAATGGAAAAAGGTACCTTTACCAACCTATAGCTTTGCCAAAACCCGTCACTGGGTACAAACGGATCAACCTGCAATCAACATGGTTGAGCAGTCCGATGCTGTAGCATCTGTAGCGGCTCATGAGAACGAAACTGCTGATGTGCATAAAATTGCTTCCACCTTCTTTACTTTTGGAGAAATGTTACTGACTCAGGTGAATGTCCAAAAGCAAACGAGTTTGGAAGAGGATGAAACTTTTTATTCCGGTTTGTTATCGCTTGAATGCTTCAAGCAACTAGGCGCTTTCCACAAGCAGACGCAAACGTATTCGCTGGAAGAATTGCGTGAAGCTGTAAGGTTTGATGGAAAAAATAAACACTTCTTCCAACTCATGCTTGAACTTGTCGTTAAAGCCTCCCTGGTTGAACACGTTGAAGGAACGTACCGTCTAACTGCACATGCAGAGGGTCTTGATGCAGAAGCGTTTTATCAGGATTGTCTGGATCGTTATCCAAATGAGCATGATACGTTCTCTCAATTGAAAGCGTGTTTTGCCCATTACTCAACGAGCATGACGGGGCAAGACGTATTCGTGACGAACGACGGTTCTTCTGACTTATATAAGTCGTATGCAGATCGCATTACTCTTGGAAACCCTTCTGGACTTATGGCAGTGGAAACCATTGCTCAATACATCCATTCGTTTAGCCGTCCCGTTCGAATTCTGGAGCTCGGAGGCGGTTCCAGCGGTCTTACTCGCTTATTGCTGCCGAAAATTGAGAAACAAGATGTCACCTATCTGTTTACGGACGGTGAGCAATCGTCGCTCGCAGAGGCAGAAAAAGAGTTCCAAGAAGTATACCCGTTTGTGCAGTTCCGCCTGTTCAACATGGAGCAGGCCCCAGCCGAACAAGGCTTCGATCTGCATGCTTACGATGTGATTATCGCGAATAATGCTATACACAGGACGAAGGATGTTCGGGCATCCTTATCGATTGTGCATCAGTTGCTTGCAGAGCAAGGTGTGCTGTTTGCAATCGAGCTCGTGAAAAATCGCTTAACGGCAAATGTGATCGGGGGGCTTGCCGCAGACTGGTGGCAGCACGAAGACACCGAGCTGCGATCCCAAGCCAGACTGATGGATCCCTTACGTTGGGAAAAGGCGCTTCGGGACACGAACTATCAATCGGTTGCCATTTATCCGTCGTCAACAGCGATGGGTGATCTGTCTGATTCAGCGGTATTAATCGGACATTCAGCGTATACGCCACAAGAGTATCGGGAGTGGCTCTACCAGATCCATTGGCAAACGAAAGAGTTGACAACCAATCAGCAGACCCAGCGTCCAGGGATTTGGCTCGTACTTCAAGATGAAGGCGGTGTAGGAGAAACCTTGGCTGACGCGATGTCATCGGACGGACATGAAGTGTTCAGACTTCGCAGCGGTGAGGCTTTTGCCGCCGTTTCTTCCCACGAGTTTATCCTAGACCCTAGCCAGCCGGCAGATCTGCGGAGTGTGTTCGAGAGCCTCGGAGACAAAAAGGAAAAACTGACAGGAATTATCCATTTATGGAGCTTGACCCCAGGCTCTCAACAGCCAAATGATCTTAGACAGCTTGAAGCTCTTGAGTCTGCGCAACATCCGGGAGTTTATAGTCTGTATCATTTGACACAAGCTTTGCTTGAGCTGGATTTGAAGCAGGTGCTTGATTTACGGATCGTTTCGAACTACGCACAAGCAGTAGATGACAACGGACCTGTTTTTCCAGAAAAAGCTCCCTTGTTCGGTCTAGCCAAGGTGATTTCGCAGGAAAATCCAAAACTGCAGTGCTTTAGCCTGGATCTCGCAACAGAGGGGCGTTCAACATCGCAGTTGGTAGGCCAGCTTCTAGCGGAAATTCGCTGCAATCGAGATGACACATTGGTTGCCTATAGAGGAAATCGTATCGTACCTGAAATGAATCGCTGCGATATCGATAAAGTTCCGAAACGGCCTGTAGAGATACGTGAAAATGGTGTTTACTTGATCGCCGGAGGTACCGGAAAACTGGGCCTGGCATTTAGTAAGTATCTGGCCGCTCAAAAAAATGTGACGCTCGTGCTGATTAATCGTTCGCCACTTCCACCTAACCACGTGTGGCAAGCGCGTTTACAGCATCCAGACTGCAGTGCTGCTGAGGCACGAAAGCTGAAAGCCCTGCTGGAGCTAGAGGAAATGGGAGCGCAGGTAGTCTGCTACGCAGCCGACGTGTCAGACCGTCAGCAAATGGAGGATATTTCCAAGCAAGTCCGTGCTCGTTACGGACCGATCAACGGCATTATCCAATCCGCTGCGCATATCACCTTTGAGACGATTCAGAAGAAGAAGTTTTCCGATTTTCAAAATGGTTTGAAAGCAAAGATGGCGGGCACAGTCATACTCGATCAGATAGCTGAACCGGAGCATTTGGATTTCTTTGTGATCTTCTCATCACTTGCTTCGATTTGGGGTGGGGCGACTGGAAGTGACTATGTCTCGTCCAACTGCTTCTTGGATGCCTATAGTGCAGCTCGCAGTCGAACAGGAAGACCAACGATAGCTTTGAACTGGTATGCGTTTGAAGGGATAACAGGTCCTGGTTTTATCGGATACATGCCGATGGATGGCGCAATCCAAGCCTTCGCTGCTTCGTTGTCTTACCAAACTGAGCACCTGATCATTGGACAGTTTGATTTGCAAGTTCTGAAGGAATGGGCACCGTCTCTGAAAGTAAAGCTCGGAGATTCGATATTTGCAAGCGAAAAGTCTCGTAAAGAACGCGAAGTACCTACAGAAGTGACCATGCAAAACCGTGTTGTTTTGTCTGGTAGGGAGGAAGGCGATCACTACACTTCGCTGGAGCTTGCCTTAGGCCAGATTTGGTCTGATGTTCTGGGTTACACCGAATTGAGCATCGACGACGACTTTTTCAGACTGGGTGGCGATTCTCTTTTGGCAATTGGCATCGTTTCCCGTGTCTCCAAGCAGATGCAAAAAGAGATAACGATCACCAACCTGTTTCAGACACCGACGATCCGTCAATTGGCTATGTTAATGGCTCCGAATGAAGAAACAGCCGTGTCAGCGATTCCTGTAGCGGAGTATCGGGAAGCTTACCCAGCCACCTCGTCTCAGCAGAGAATTTATGTGCTGGAACAAATGCAGGAAGGGGCAGTCGCCTACAACATCCCTACAGTCATGATGCTTGAAGGAGAACTGGACAAAGAGGCTTTCGAACGTGCATTTATCTCGCTGGTGCAACGTCATGAGTCGTTGCGCACCTCGTTTTCCATCGTGGATGGAGCATTGATGCAAACCGTTCAACCGAGCGTAGATTTTACGTTGGCGTATAGTGAAGTCGACGAGAACGATGCCAAGAGAACGGTCGAACAATTCATTCGACCATTTGACTTGTCAAAAGCTCCCCTTGTTCGCGGGATGCTCATTCGCATAGATGTCGACAAACACTTGTTGCTGTTCGACATGCATCACATTATTTCCGATGGTGTATCCATCAACATTTTGATCCGCGAGTTCTTCCAGTTGTATCAGGGACTCGAGTTGCCCGAGCTGCGAATTCAATATAAAGACTACAGCGTGTGGCAAACCGAACAACTTGGCAATGGGGTATTGGCCGCTCAGGAGAAATTCTGGCAGGGAGAGTTGGATGGAGAACTTCCTGTGCTTAATCTGCCTACGGACTACCCTCGACCGTCCGTCCAGAGCTTTGAGGGAGATGTCCTAACCTTTGAGATTCCTCAAGAGATGACTGAGAAGATACTGGCACTGGCAAAAAACAATGGGGCAACCTTGTACATGACGCTACTGGGTGCGCTCAGCATTATGTTGTCGAAATACGCTGGCGAAGAAGACATTATCATCGGATCGCCAGTGGCTGGTCGTCATCATGCAGACCTGGAAAACATCGTGGGTGTCTTTCTGAACACACTGGCGATGAGAAATTTCCCGCGAAGCGATCGAACCGTGTCAGATTTCCTTCAGGAAGTAAAAGAACGGGCACTGGCGGCGCTCTCTCATGCCGACTATCCGTTCGAAATGCTGGTGGATCGTCTGACACTGCCTAAAGATACAGCGCGTAACCCATTGTTTGATGTGATGTTCATTTTGCAAAATACCGGCGACGCGAAGGGAAGCATGAGTGCAAATGGGCTGACGCTCTCACCTTATCCTTTTGAACAGCGCTCTGCCCAGTTTGATCTGACCTTTGACATCATTGAACGAGAACAGCGCCTGATTGTCGATATCGAGTACAGCAACAAGCTATTCAGCAAAGAGACGATCGCGTCAATGTCCACACACTTCCAGAAGATTCTGGAGCAAATGGTGGAGGATCCTGAACAGTTGATCGGCAAGATGTCCATGCTGGCAGCAGAAGAACGCATGCTGCTGATTGACCAATGGAATGACACGAGTTTGGAATACTCTCGTGAAAAAACGGTCGTCCAGCTCTTTGAAGAAGTAGCGGAAAAACAGCCGAACGCGTTAGCTGTAACATGCGGAGATGAGAAAGTTACTTATGCGGAATTAAATAAGCGAGCCAATCAAGTTGCCCGTTTGATGAAGCAACACGGCGTCACTGCTGATACTTGCGTGGGCCTTCTGACGAATCGCTCCGTGGAAATGATGGTCGGACTCATGGCGATCTTGAAAGCGGGGGCTGCGTTTGTTCCGATTGATCCGCACTATCCAGAAGAACGAATCTCCTATGTTTTGGAAAACAGCATGACTCCCCTTGTGTTAACCCACGATTCTCTGGCAGAGAAGCAGTGGGGAAGTGTTGTCCGAGTGGACGTAAACGATCCCCGGATAGAGACGGAAGACGACTCCAATCTTCCGCCACAGGCTACACCTGGTGATCTCGCCTATGTCATTTACACATCGGGTTCAACAGGCAAGCCTAAAGGTGTCATGGTTGAACACGGCAATTTGATGAGCTTCAACGCAGGGATCGGAGAACACATCGATTTTGCCAGCGCAGACAAAATACTGGCTGTGACAACGATTTCGTTTGATATATTTCTGCTTGAAACGATTGTGCCGCTGACGAAAGGGATGACTGTAGTCATTGCAACCGAGCAGCAGCAAGCAGACCCGCAGGTGCTCAAGGAGTTGATTTTGCAGGAAGAAATCACATTCCTTCAACTGACTCCATCCCGGCTGCAGCTCATGCTGGAAGAGAAGAGCAACTTGCATGCACTTGACAGCCTGAAAGCGATCCTGATTGGAGGAGAGGCCCTTTCAAAGTCTTTGTTCCAAAGGCTTCGCACACAAACGAAGGCGAGACTTTACAATCTGTACGGTCCGACTGAAACAACGATTTGGTCTACGGTGCAGGACTTGACCGACGCAGAGGAAGTAACGATTGGTGCGCCGTTGCCCAATACACAAGTCTACATCCTCGATGAGCATCTCCAAGTGCAGCCGATGAAGATCAATGGCGATCTTTATATTGCAGGAGATGGGGTAACGAGAGGGTACTTTGGCCAGCCAACGCTGACGGCTGAGCGCTATATTCCTAATCCGTTTCAACCTGGTCAACGCATGTACAAAACAGGTGATCTCGCGAGATGGATGCCAGACGGGCGTATTGAATACGTGGGACGATCTGACTTTCAGTGCAAAGTGCGCGGTTATCGCATCGAATTGGGTGAGATAGAAACTGCCCTCTCTCAGCATCCGGATATTACGGAAGCAGTGGTCAGTGTGCGAGATACCGCCAGCAATCCTTACCTGGCTGCCTACTATATGGCGAAGCGAACGTTGGACAGTGATGAATTGCGTGCGATGCTGAGCAAAAGTTTACCCGATTACATGATTCCACATTTCTATACGCATATGAATATGTGGCCGCTGACACCAAACGGAAAGTTGGATCGCAAATCATTGCCAGAGCCTGATTCACTCCAAGACAAGCACATCGAATATCAAGCCCCGGCTACCAGACTGGAAGAACAGGTGGCGGGCATCTGGCAGGAAGTGCTTAAACGTGAAACGGTCGGAATGCATGATAACTTCTTCCAAATAGGCGGTAATTCGCTCTTACTGGTACAAGTTCATGCCAAGCTTGAACAGCTTTACCCTGGACGGGTTCGAATTGCCGATTTGTTCGCTCATCCTACGCTGTCTAGCCTGACCAACTTTTTGAAGAATACCGCTTTAGACCTGGCAGATGAACAAGGGGAATCTGATACGGCTACCTATTGGTTGAAGGAGCTGGATCGTGTCTCGCTGATAGAGTTGTCGCCTGAGTATTGGGCTAGTGGAGAAGCGAATGTGGACACAGACTGGGTCCAATTCTCACTTACTGATGATCTGTTTGAAAATGTTCAGCAGGTAAGTCAAATGGAAGCAGTTGAGGTACGAGACGTTCTGCTTTCGATGTACCTATACCTCATGGCGGAATTGACAGGACAGCAGGATCTTTATATGGAAGTGGCTGTCGCCAGGGAGCTGCAGATGAATGTCTATCCATTCCGGGTGAACATGTCAGAGGTCAATACCTTCTTCGATCTATTTAAGCAGGTGCAGCACAAACGACAGTTCATCGAGAAATGGACGGGAGACGCCTCGTTGTGGCTTGAAAAATTGCGGATAGAACGCAACGACGGAACGATTATTCCATTATTTGGCGGTGTCAATGCGTTTACAGATGCATCGTTTACACACCATGAACATGAGCTTGCCTTCTGGATCAAGGAAGGAAACAACGTGATTGATATCGTGTGTGCGTTCGACCCTAAATGCCTCCGGGCAGAAAAAGTCACGGAGATGACTCAGGATTACCAGCAATTGCTCAAGATGCTAGTGAATGAATACATGACATAGAGAAGGGTGATCAAACATGGACAAAATCGCACTCTTATTCCCGGGACAAGGTTCGCAATATGTTGGAATGGGCCAAGCATTATGTGAGGCCCATCCCATTGCGGCGAGCACCTTTGAAGAAGCAAGTGATGCACTTGGATTTAACCTGCAAACACTTTGTTTTGCAGGGGATGCACAAGAATTGACAAAAACAGAGCACGCACAGCCTGCAATCCTGACAGCAAGTGTCGCAGCCTTCCGCGTTTATTCACAGGAAATGGACATCGAACCGAAGTGGGTGGCTGGTCACAGTCTGGGCGAGTTTACGGCCCTGACTTGTGCCGGTGCCATCCAATTTGCAGATGCCGTCCGCCTTGTCTATCGGCGAGGTCAGTTCATGCAGGCGGCTACGCCGCAGGGTGTCGGAGCCATGTCAGCAATCTTCGGGTTGGATGCTCAACTTGTCGAGGAGATTTGTCGGGAACATTCTCGTGATGGTGCGATCGTTGTGGTCGCCAACCATAACTCCGCTGATCAGATCGTCATCTCCGGACATGCACATGCGGTGCGGCAAGTAGAAGAAGCGTGCAAGCAGCAAGGCTCTACTTCCGTTGTCACTCTCAAGGTGAGTGCGCCTTTCCATTCGCCTCTCATGGTGCAAGCAGCCGAACAATTAAATGAAGAACTGAAGCGGTACACGTACTGCGATCCCAAATGGCCTGTCATTTCCAATGTGACAGCACAACCATATGACCATGCTAATCAGCTTGTCGATTTGCTCACAGCCCAGACAACCAGCCCTGTTCGCTGGCAAGCTACAATGGATTACTTGGTAAAACAGGGAGCGAATACCGTAATTGAGCTCGGACCAAAAAGTGTGCTGACAAATTTGGCCAAAAAATATCCGCTTCGCGCCTTTGCCTTTGACAAGCTGGGGGAGATCGATCGTTATCAGCAAGAGCTTCAAGATGCTAAAACGCGTAATCAAGCAGCAATTGCCCAATTCGTCGATTCTTGCATTGCGATTGCCGTTTGCACGAAAAACCGCGGTCTCGATGAAGAAGCGTACCAGCAAGGGGTGATTACGCCCTATCAAGCTCTTCAACAACTGAGGCAACAGCTGGAACAAGGGGAAAAAGAGGGGGGCTATGGGGATGTACGCGAAGCTTTTTCTCTGCTTCGTTTGATCTTGCAAACCAAAAAAGCTCCTGACGTGGAACAAGCCATGCGCTTTGAACAGCTGACCAGCAAACCAGAACTGCAACAGCGATTTCCCGAGATCAGCAACGAATGGCAAGCAAGCTAAGCCGAACCAGGTAAGCAGAGGACTCAAGGAGGAAGAATGCAGTGAGCAAGCCATTAGGACTGAACCGAGTCAAACTGAATAAACAGCAGACGGATGCTCATTCAACTGACAGCAAAGCCAATCAACACGATATTGCGGTGATTGGTGCTGCTTGCCGATTCGGAAGCGCAGAAAACCCGGAAGACTTTTGGCGTCTGTTACAAGCTGGTCAAGATTGCGTCCGAGAGCTTCCCAAAGAGCGCCAGAACGATTTGATTCCATTGTTACTCGCCAAAGGGTTGACGATGGAGCAAATTCAATTTCGAGAGGCTGCCTACCTGAATGAAATTGATAAATTCGATCCGCAGCTCTTCGGTCTTTCTCCTAAGGAAGCCAGCCAGATGGATCCGAACCAGCGCTTATTTTTGCTGACATGCTGGGAGGCGATTGAGGACGCAGGATATGGTGGAACAATGCTCGCGGGCAGCCGTACGGGTGTATATTTGGGATTTAGCAGTGATTTTGGTGAGGAGTATAGACGAATGATTCGAGAGCTGGAACCAGAAGCGTTGTCCACCTCAATCATTGGCAATATGAAATCGGTGATCGCTTCTCGCGTCTCCTACCTGTTGGATCTCAAAGGTCCGAGCATGCTTGTAGATACATCCTGCTCCTCGTCGTTGATGGCAGTTCATCTGGCGTGCCAAGCGATTCGTCGAGGAGAATGCGAGATGGCGCTGGCTGGCGGTGTCAAGCTCATCTTGCTGTCTTTACAAGATGGAAGCAATGATTTGGGAATTTTATCGCAATCCGGCCGTACTCGCCCTTTTGACAATGATTCAGACGGTACGGGTGTCGGTGAAGGCGTTGGCGCCGTTTTGCTGAAACCGTTGGCAAAGGCTCTTGCAGACGGGGATTCGATTTATGCGGTGATCAAGGGAAGCGCCGCCAATCAAGACGGCCATTCGTTCGGGCTTACGGCGCCAAATTCACTGGCTCAAGCAGAAGTGATCCAGCAGGCATGGAAAGACGCGCAAATTGATCCCGAAACCCTTTCCTATATCGAGGTGCACAGCATAGGTACCAAGCTGGGTGATCCTATGGAGATGGACGGGCTGGAGAGAGCGTTTCGCCCATACACAAATCGGCGCCAATTTTGCGGGATCGGCTCTGTAAAGACGAACATCGGTCACACCGACCACGTAGCGGGGATGGCTGGTCTTTTCAAAGTGATCCTGTCTCTGAAACAAAAACAGATACCTCCGCATTTGCACTTTCAGCGCGCGAATCGGATGATTCCTTTTGAACAATCTCCCATTTACATCCATGACACGTTGACAGAGTGGGAACCAGAGAAAAGCGTGCGACGGGCTGGAATCAGTTCGTTTGGGATGAGTGGAACGAATGTGCACCTCGTAGTAGAGGAAGCACCGGGATTCATGCCACCTGCCAAGCAAGAAGAAGGGACTCAGGCTATTGCGTTATCCGCTAAAAGCAAGGAGAGCTTGCTCAACCTGTTGCTCCGCTTTCAGAAGTGGACCAGCAAGCCAGTGGAGGAACTGCCGACATTGGAAAGTCTCAGCTTTACGGCAAATACGGGGCGTAGTCACTACGGCTACCGATTGTTACTGATTTGCAGGGACATGGACGATTTTGCCGCAAAAATCTCCAAGTTGTGCGCAAGCGACTGGACAACACTTTCTGAACCAGATATTTTCTTTGGCTGGCACAAGGTTATCTCCCAGGAAAAAGCGGATAGAGAGCCTGGAATACTGACCGAGGCCGAACAACAAGCGATGAATAAGGAGGCTAATGCTCTTTTGCAAAAGCTTTTGTTGGCGCAAAGCAAAGAGTTATCTGATCTGAAAGAGCTTGGCGAATTGTATGTGAGCGGGGCAGATGTACGCTGGAGTGCCATGTATACGTTTAAAAAGCCGCGCCGCGTGCACCTCCCTGTTTATCCATTTGAGCGTAAGCGTTGTTGGCTGGACATCTCTTCTCTTCCTTCTCTTGACAAGGATGCCGGGAGAGAAAAAGACAAGGTCGCACCGCAAAAATCTGGAGAAGCGAAGCTGCCAAACGTGGTAGTACGTGGGAGAAAACATGATACCTACACCACTTTAGAGCAAGAGCTGGCTCACATTTGGGGATATGTTCTGGGGCTTGAAGAAGTAGATGTCCACGACAATTTTTACGAGCTGGGCGGGGACTCGATCATCGCGATTAAAATGATTAGCGAAATCTCCAAGCGGATGAATCGAGAAGTAGAAGTACAAGACCTGCTTACCCATTTGACGATTTCCGATTTTGCTGCCTTTCTTGATGCGACTGGGCATGTAGAAGAACAGGTTGCGAAAGCAGAGGCAGCTGCTACTGCAGTCCAAGCTGTTCAACAACGAAACGCAAAATCAAGGCAGGGTACGCAAATCAAACGCAGCTCGTATGCCGATGTCAGTCATTTATCCTGGCGTCAATGGAATTGTTATGATCGCGGTCTCGCTTTATTAATGGAGGAGCAGGATGCCCATCTGATCCCTTATTTTAAGCTTTTTCTCGGGTTGAAGCGCGGCTATCAGCTTGATGCTGAGGGGTACCCCTATTCGTATCGGGAACATGCTGAGGTTATGGGGTACTTGTCGGATGAGGAGATGCTTTATAAATTTGGCTATCGGGTCCAGCTCGTGCCTGTCACACATTTGGATGAATTGCATGAGTCGATCATTCGCCAACTGGATCATGGCAAGCCCGTAATGGTTGCGTTTGACGAGTACTATACCTTTTACACACCGCAATACCAGAAGGAACATACCGATCATCTCACCGTCATCACTGGCTATGACCATGAAAAGCAGGTCTATACGATCATCAATCACAATCATTTGACTCGCGGGCAAGCGCAGCGAATCCAATACGATAAATTTTCCACAACGTACCAAACGCTTGAGGAGATTTATGCAAATGTAGATCCGCATTCCCGGCTGATCATGGTGCTCGATCGCGTTACAGATGACGAGGCAAGCTTGCGTGCGAGCGCGGATGAGGAGTTGCTGCGATTACTAAAAGCGGTCGAGACTAAACAGCAAGTTGGCCGTGAGCTTACGCTGTTGCTGTCACTTACGGAGCAGCCAGACACCTATTTTCATGAAGCTAATCTAAACGAGCTCTACGTTCAATTAGGCGGGAAAGAACTGTGGATGGAAACATTATTGGACTGGTACATTCCACAGGCGGATCAGTCTGTACGCGAACTGGCGGAGGAGATTTTGCAGACATCCAATAACGCGGTGAATCGTTATGCCCTTAGCTTATACAAAGAAAAAATGTTGAAGCGATCCGATGTGGAAGCTGCTGTCGACAAGTTGAAGTCACTTACTAGTCAATTTCTGCAACAAGTATTTGCCTTGCGAGAACGTGATTCGGATATCCGATAGTCGCATGTGTTTACCATTACGATAGACAGGAAGGAGAGTGCTCATGTCACTCACCGAGATTCAACCGAGCAAGCATCCGAACCTGGATTGCATCGGCGCTTCTATCTACACGGTTCTGAAATACTTGAACTTTTCCGCTTTGGAAACAGCTTGGAAGCAGTGCGGTGCCATCTATCTTAAAACGCAAGATTCCCCTTATGGAGATGTAAACGGTCAATACATGAGAACAGTTGCAGAACTGACGTGGATTCACAATATCCGCGTAGAGGGACAGGCTGAACCGGAAAACGACCTGTTTTTGGCAAATATTCAAGAACGTTTGGAACGGGACATACCGACAATCGTCCTCTGCAATATGGCAGAACTCCCGTATAACCCTTATTATCAGGACCTGCCTGAAATGCATAGCATCATTGTCACCGGTAGAGAAGGTAACCAGCTGCTGATCGTCGATGATTACTACCGCTATAAAGGTCTGTTGCCCATCGAGCAATTCTTACTGGCGAGCAACTCTTCCTATCGGGATGCAGGTACAGGTGAATGGTATCCACTCCACAATCGTTCATTTGAATTGGTACTTTCAGATTCCCTGCATCCGACTCACGATCAGCTGCTGGAAGCGGTCAGGAGCAATCTCAGCGTACTTGAGGGTCGTTGCGACATCAATCAAATCAAGCGGGAGTTGGATGTACCCGATGATGTCAACATCGAGGTAGGGCTAAAATCCCTTGATCCTTTTATGAAAGACGTAGAGGCTTTTCTCGCTAGTGGAGTGGAGATTACTGACGATCATCTCGATATCCTTAACCATAGCTTGATCAGCATGGCACAAACACGAGCGATGTATGCCGATGTCTTGCAGGTGATCAGTGAGAAGTACGAAAGCTTTGCAGATCTTGCCGAGCTGTATCGTAGTATCGGACATCAATGGAAAATTACGACCAATATGATTTTAAAGGCTTTTGATAGTAATCGCAGTGACATGGTTCATCGTGTTCTGCAAAAAATCAGCAGCATAAAAACGCAGGAATTTGAAGCGGTCACAAGCACAAGAGAAGTACTGGAACGAGTTGGCGTTGTTGTGTAAGCATCTAGCACATGGAGGTACTCTATGGAAAAGGAAAACGAAGTATACGAGACGCTCCTACAGTTGTTTTCTGAGTACGTGAACGAAAGCGGAGAACTTACGGAGTACATTGATTCATTGACCTTTATCAAGTCGGTCGTAAAGGTTGAAAAAGAGTTTGGTATTGAATTCGATGATGACATGCTTCATTTGGAAAACTTTCAAGATATGAAAACATTGGCAGGTTACATTCAGCAAAAAATGGATGCAAAGACTGCCTGATCAAGGGCCGAGATAGATTCATTCGATCGGACGAAGACGGGAAAAAACGGGAGAGAGGGCTCACCATGCTAACGAAAATGATGACCATTAGTCACATGATTGGCAATACGCCTTTAATCAAACTTGAGCATGAGCACATCAATCTGTTTTGCAAGCTGGAGTACAACAACCTCATGGGAAGTGTAAAAGTGAGGCCCGCCTTTTATATATTACAGGAGGCGATCAAAAGAGGAGAGATTACGCAGGAAACTACCGTAATCGAGTCATCTTCGGGAAATTTTGCTATCGCTTTAGCAACTTTGTGCAAGCAAATCGGAATTAAATTTATTCCAGTCATTGACCCCAATATTAATCCTGTATATGAGAATTTGCTCAGGGTATTTTCTCATGAGGTCGTAAAAGTAACGGACCGTGACGAGACAGGAGGATTTCTCCTAACGCGCATCCAAACGGTCAATCGTTTACTCAATGAGACGAAGAACTCGTTTTGGACCAACCAGTATGGAAATCCGGATAGCGCTCGCGCCCATTACTTCGGACTGGGAGCCGAGATCGCAGACAGCTTCGAGACGTTGGACTATGCGTTTATCGGTGTCAGCTCAGGCGGCACGATTACTGGAATCTCGCAGCGATTGAAGGAACGATATCCGAATGTAAAAATCATTGCGGTCGACACGGCAGGATCCGTGATTTTCGGACAAGAGCCACAAAAACGATACATCCCGGGAATTGGATCAAGCATGCGGCCTGACATACTCAAGGGCGCGATCATTGATGAGGTCGTTCATGTTTCGGAGGAGGACACAGTCGAGGCTTGCTATCAGCTTTACACTGAGCATGGCATTTTTGCTGGAGGATCTTCTGGGACATCCTACTGGGCGATAAAAAACTATTTCAAAGATCAAAAGCATGTAGTCAAGCCGAATGTCGTCTTTTTATGTCCAGACGGTGGTATGCCATATGTCAATACCGTATACAACCAGGAATGGGTTCAGTGGTTGCATCAGCAAAAGCATTCTTTCGTTGGCAATTAAGCAGTGTCCAATAAATCTACTACGATAAGCAGGGTGGGATGTACAATGTTATATCTAAATACGAGTGATATTGAAAAGGTCGGCAAGAATTGGAAGGAAACCATTGATGTCATTGAACATGCTGTGCATTCCTTATACAAGGAAGATTATGCACAGCCAGTTAAACCTTACTTGCGATATCATGACATGGCAAACCGCATTATTGCCATGCCAGCATTTGTAGGTGGAGATACTTACATGGCGGGAATCAAGTGGATTGCCAGTTTCCCGAAAAACCTCCAAGAGGGCATCCAACGCGCGCATTCGATTACGATCCTCAACGAAGCCAGAACGGGTAAGCCTGTGGCAACGATTAATACTGCCCTGGTGAGCGGGATTCGAACGGCTTCTGTTTCCGGTCTTCTCCTCAAGCATTACGAACAAGTACGTCCCCTGCAAAATGTAACGGTCGGAATTATCGGATTTGGTCCGATTGGCAGACTTCATCTACAAATGGTAACGGCCATGTTAAGTGAGAAAATCGACAAGGTGGTTCTCTATGACATTGCGGGTATCCAGCAGGAGCATATTCCGGCTGAGATAAAAGAGAAAACGGTTATCGCGCAAACGTGGGAAGAGGCATACTGCGAGGCAGATGTGTTCATTACGTGCACGGTATCGCCGCATGGTTTTATTGACAAGCAACCCAAACGTCACTCTTTGTTGTTAAATGTGTCGTTACGCGATTTTACACCAAAAATTCTCGATTATACCCGCTCCATTATCGTAGATGACTGGACGGAAGTTTGCCGTGAGAACACAGACATCGAGATTATGCATCTGGAGAGAGGATTGCAAAAAGAAGATACCAAATCCATTACAGATATCGTCTGCCTGGACCAGATGAAAGAATTTCCACAAGATGAGCCCATCATGTTTAATCCGATGGGGATGGCGATTTTTGATATCGCCATTGCTGCCTACTACTACAAACAAGCGCTCTCGCAGGGGATCGGAACTCACTTGCAAGACTAACTGGAGGTTACCATTTTGTACGATGTGCTAGCAAATCTAAAACTGGTAGAGTCATCTCGTATTTGTTTGCACGAGTCACATGAAAACAAGCGACTACACAAGACCAGACAGATCATTGAGGAGGAAGGAATTTTGCGACATCCTCCGCTGGCGATTCTCATGCAAAACGGCCAGTATTTGATCATTGATGGTGCACATCGGACCTTTGCTCTTCAAGCGCTTGGGTGCAAACATATCCCCGTGCAGGTAGTGGAGCATGAGGATTTTCACTTGGATATGTGGGATCATATTGTGCCAGTCGCTACATGGTTGCAATCAGTGGAGCAAGATTCTGTGTTTCGATGGGAAACAGAGCGTTTACGAGAAACACCTGTGGCAGAAATGAAGATAGGGAACAACGAACGTTTCTATCTGTATCCAAATGAGAATCTGCAGGATGATGAGTGGCGAATGAAGCTATGGCGTCAACTAGTAGATAGTTACAACTATAGCCATCCGGTGCATCGGCTGCCCACAGGAATGCTCGAATGGCCGGACACAGGAGCTGCCTTGATACGATTCCCGCAAATCAGTCTGGCTGAATTGGAGCGTATCGTATCGGAAGGGCATGTTTTGCCTGCGGGAGTTACCCGTTTTGAGATAGACGGGCGTCTATTAAACTTGTGTATTCCGATTAGCCTATTGAAACAAGAGCAAATCGAGCAAGAACAGTGGGAGCGATTGGTTAAAAAATGGAGAGAAACCTTGCGCCTCTACTCGAAACCCGTGTATATGTGCGATGCGTAATAAGAAACCGTGGCGAGTTTGATTCGCCACGGTTTCTATCCAATCCCAATTGACATCATGTGCTCGTTTTCTTGCGGTTACGGTCTTTCCCACAGACGCAGTGCCTATAAAGGAGTGGATCATTCTGCAAAAGATCATAGAGGCGTCGAGACGAAAATTAGCGTTTTTGCTAATAAGTTTGGTTCTCGTACTATCTGGCAGTATGCCCGTGTACGCCGAAACAAGCGTTCGACAGGATACGGAAATCGGAACGGCAATCGAACAGCTGGTCAATCAGACCATGGAGTCGGAAAAAATCCCGGGTGCAGCCGTTGTGGTCGTCAAAGAGGGGAAAACCATTTACAAGCAATCGTTTGGTTTCTCTGACACCGAAAAGCAAGAGCCGGTGACTTCTGACACATTGTTTGAAATCGGATCGAACTCCAAAGCATTTACAGCGTTAGCCGTTCACCAGCTTGTCGAGCAAAAACGACTTTCGCTGGACGACCCGGTTCAGAACTATATTCCGTGGTTCAGTGTTACATATAAAGGACAACAGGAAACGATCCTGATTAAGCATTTGCTGTACCATACCAGCGGGATTCCGTTTGAAAGCATTGGCTCCATCCCTATTTCTTCTAGCGAAAATGCGATCGAAGAAACTGTGCGAGCCATCAATCATTCTGAACTGGTACGCAAACCGGGGACCGAGTATGAATACGCCACCATTAATTACGATATCCTGGGCTATATTGTTGAGAAAGTCACCGGAGAAACGTATGAGCAATATGTACAGCAACAGGTCATTGCCAAATTGGGACTAACCCAAACCTTTTTGAAGGCACAGGCACCCATGGAGGGGATGGCAAGAGGGCATAAAATCGAGTTCTTTTCCCCAAAAGTGTATGATGCGCCTGATTATCGTGGAAATACGCCAGCGGGTTATGTCGTTTCCAATGTAAACGATATGGAACGATGGTTGCAGATTCAGCTGGGGTTGGAGGCATCGGCGTTTCGTCCCGAGTTGGTGCGTGCTTCCCAGCTTCCTGATCGTTCGGTAGCTCCTGCTGCAGACGGTTTCTCGTATGCGTCAGGCTGGATGATTTATCAGGATGGTGGAGGACAAATTTCGCACGGCGGAAATAACCCTGCCTTTTCTTCGTATATGGTATTTCGTCCAGAAGAAAAGCTGGGCGCCGTCGTTTTGACCAATCTCAATTCGTTGAACGCATCTGTTATCGCCGAAGGGGCCGTCAATCTCGTACTAGGCAAAGAAGCTCCCGTAGTCGTGTCCGACACCAATCTTCAAGCGGATCGCCTAGCAAGCATTTCTCTTGTGATCCTTGGCATCCTTTTGTTGCTACTTGTTGGGGGGATCGTGCAGATTTTCGTACAAATTTACCGAGGCGAACGAAAACTCGCCGCGAATGCGGGGCGAATCTGTTTTGCATCCTTTGTTGCATTTGTTGTCATGGGCAGTGTTTTGACAGCCGCCTTATACTATTTGCCGGACGTTTTTTTTATGGGCTTACCGTGGACATTCATTGAGGTCTGGCTTCCCATCACCATTTTTTACGCCATGTACGCATTGGTGACAGGACTCGCTCTGTTTAATGTCTACATCACACTCATCCGCTTGTTCCCGAAATCGCAAGAAAACTCCATGACGTCTATTGTTATACAGGGGCTTATCAGCGGATTTGGAAATGCGTTGATTATTTTTATGATCAATCTGGCGCTTACTTCTACGAACAAGTTTCACGCATCCATTTTCCTGTATTTTCTCCTTGGTATCTTGTTGTATATCGTTGGGGAGAAAATGATGCGTAGCCGGCTGATTGTCATCACAAATGAAATCGTATACGAAAAAAGAATGGAACTGATCCGCAGAATTTTTCGGACCCCCTATCAAAAGTACGAGACACTTGATAACGGTGAAATATATGCGGGGTTAAATAACGATACGGAAACGATTAGTACGTTCGCCAATAGTGTCGTCGTGGCACTGACGAGTGCGGTTACACTCGTGTTTTGCTTCATTTATCTGGGCTCGCTGGATCTATACGGATTTTTGTTTTGTTTGGCGGTCATTTTTGTGGCAGTTGGCTTGTATACGTTGGCAGGTCGCTTTGCAAACAAAGTATGGGAGGAAACCCGAGACATCCAAAATGTATTTTTCTCCTATATTACCGATATGATCGGAGGCTTCAAGGAGCTGTATCTGACGCAGGCGCAACGAAAAGAATTTGAAGAAGATATGGAAAAAAGCTGCTCTGACTATCGACATAAGAAATCAGCGGGCCAATTTAAATTTGTGAACGTGTATTTGATTGGGGAATTGCTTTTCGTTGTGGTAATCGGCACGGTTGCCTTTTTATTCCCGGTCCTATTCCCTTCGCTTCAAAAAGAGATGCTGATTAGTTATGTGTTTGTCTTTCTGTATATGACAGGGCCTGTTCACGGTATTTTGAATGCAGTACCGGAGCTGATTCGGATCAAGATCAGCTGGCAGCGACTGAATGCGTTGCTTGATTCCTTATCAGTGGAAACGAGAAGAGAAGAGGAGAGCTTAGCTGAGCGGAACGCGCAAGATTTTGAGTCGTTTTCAACGGAACAGGTGCGTTTCCGATACAAAAACAAGGAGGGAGAAGAGTTTTCCGTAGGGCCGCTTGACTTCTCCTGCCAAAAAGGGGAAATCGTCTTCATTGTTGGTGGGAACGGCAGTGGGAAATCAACATTTGCCAAGCTAATCACCGGATTGTATGAGCAGGATGAGGGCGAGTTTTTCATGAATGGCCAAAAAGTGAATGCTGATCAACGCTGCGAATTCTTTTCTGCGATTTTCAGTGATTTCTACCTATTTGAGAAGATGTACGGAATCGATTACCAAGCGAAGCAAGAAGAAGTGAACAAATATTTAGAGGTGCTTCGCATCGCTGACAAAGTAGAAGTGGATGAAACGGGAACGTTTAGCACGACGAAGCTGTCTACGGGTCAGCGTAAACGTCTTGCCTTAATGCTCAGTCTGGTAAGAAACCGACCTATTTTCCTCTTTGACGAGTGGGCAGCAGACCAAGATCCTGAGTATCGTCAATTCTTTTATGAATCCTTGCTGCCAGAAATGAAAAGACAGGGGAAATGTGTCATCGCGATCACACACGACGATCGCTACTTCCATCTTGCTGATCAGGTAGTGAAAATGGAGAGTGGACGAATTATTTCGCAGCAAACGTTTGCGCATGCCTGATGGAAAAACAAGCAGAGAAGACCGGACGGGGATGATACCCGGCGGTCTTTTCTTGTAGGAGTGGCACGGCTCCCTTCGATTGGAGATACTAGACAAATAATTCAGACAGGTTTATAATTGGAAGCAGCTGGAATGGAATGCGGTAACATCATGCGGGTGTAGTTCAATGGTAGAACTCCGGCTTCCCAAGCCTGCGGCGTGGGTTCGATTCCCATCACCCGCTCCATACGAAATGGTAGAAAAGCCTTTGATATCAAGGGCTTTTCTTGTTTTTGTAGCAATGTTTGCAGAAAAACACGGTTGGAAGCGAAACTTTTAAGTAGTTCATACAATTAAACTGTAAGTAGAGGTGGTCAAATGGAGTCCATATTGACAGAGGAACTGATATTGGAAGACTTAATTAGAGCTTCCCATCATTTTTTCGGATTGGAAGTAATTGAATCCAGTCCAATAAAACGTGGTTGGTTAAACCTGAAATGGAGAGTCACGACTGAATCAGGGCAATTCTTACTTAAACAATACAATAAAGAACGATTTAAGCTGTATAATCCTGAGGATCTAAAGTTTGCATTCTCTCAACAGGTTAGATTAAACAATCAAGGCCTTGCATGTCCTAATCTTTTATCACACGATGAAAGTATACTGCTTGAATCAGATAAAGGAGAACTCTTTATTGTCATGGAATATTGCCAGGGCAAACTAATCTCGCCAGGTAAAGCTAATGCACATCAAGTATACAATCTAGGTCGAGCAACTGGAAAAATGCATCGATTGTTAAACGACGGGACACTTGGTTCTAAAGATACTCCACAATTTGTTCCTCCAAGCCGTGAAGAGCGTTTAGCACATTGGAAATCAGTTTTGAAAAAGGCGAGGGAAGCTGGGAAGATCGAATTGCTTGATGATATAGAGACACAACTTAAAGCAACTGAAGAAATGAATATTGAAAACCTTGAAATACTTTCTACTGGGTGGGCACATCGTGACCTCTGGGTCGATAATATTTTATTTGATCATAATCGATTAACTGCAATACTAGATTTTGATCGACTGAAATATGATTATCCTCAACTTGATGTTGCACGGGCAGTTATGTCATGTGCCTTAGATGATTATTTTGACGTTTCCCTGGCTTCAGCGTTTATTGAGGGATACAGTGAGGAACGTACCGTTATGGATGGTTACTTAACAAATTCATTGAAGTTGTTGTGGTATATGGAAAGCTCATGGTGGATTCATTCTGACATGGACCAACATAGTGTACCTCCGGCTCGTTTTGCAAAGGAAATGATTTGGCTTGCTAACAATCATAAAAATATGTCCACACTTTTAGGGAATATTTAGCTAAAGAAAGTGATCATGAAAAACGAACCGACTTTTTGCCGTTTTTAGCAAATGATCCGGGTAAATGGTTCAATAAACACAACAGTTAGCATTAATAATCTGTTGTGTTTATTTATTATCAAATACCCTACAAGTCTTTCATAAGTCAATAATGACCGCATATTATTTCGTGGGGTAAGAGACGGTCGACTGGTAATCCAAAATGGTTTTCTTTGGATGAAACAAGGCGGTAACTTGTTATTACATCAATTTCATGTATAATGCAATTAATGCATTGTACATATTATGCACAAGACACTAGTTGAGGGGAGTAATTAATTTCTTATGAATAGAGAAGAAGCCTTGAAACTAAGAACAGATATTAAAAAATTTATTAGAATGACTGGAATTCTCGAACCAGAAAGAATTCCAAAAGATCTGTTTGAAAAACCTTTGTCGGTTTCCCAAATGATGGCGTTAGAAGAACTAGAGCTTAAGAAATTAACTATTTGGGAATTAGCTAACAAGCTTACATTAGAACAATCATCGGTAAGTAGATTAGTAGACAAGTTGGTAAAAAATGAGCTTATTTGCCGTGAAGTAAATGAAAATAACAGAAGGGAGGTTTATCTACATCTCACAGAAAAAGGTAAAATAACGGTTGCTTCTTTACGGGAACAATCGATTCATTTTTATCAAGGAATTCTCAATGATTTATCAGAAGCTGAACGGAAAACAGTTGTCAATGGTTTTGAACTCTTAATCAACTCGATAGCTAAATCCGCTTCCTTAAAAAGGAATGGAAACTCGTAATAGAAGGAGGCCGTGAATGAGTTTAGATTTTGAAGGGCCAATTATAGAATTAAAAGAAAAAATCGATGAATTACAGAAGTATATGGAAAAAAATGATCTTGATTTATCTTCAGAAATTCATGCATTAAAAGAACGATTAAAAGTAATGCAATCTGAAATTTATACGAATATTTCACCATTTCAACGAGTTCAAATTGCTCGGCTTCGTAACCGGCCTACAACATTGGACTATATTCCGTTATTGTTTACAGATTTTATCGAACTTCATGGAGATCGACTATATGGAGATGATAAAGCAATAATCGGTGGAATTGCGAAATATAAAGGCATGCCTGTTACGATTATTGGTCACCAAAGAGGTAGGAACACTAAGGAAAGCATAGAAAGAAATTTTGGAATGGCACATCCAGAAGGTTATAGAAAAGCTTTACGCCTTATGAAGCAAGCTGAAAAGTTTAATCGCCCTATTATTACATTCATTGATACTTCAGGTGCTTATCCGGGGAGAGAATCTGAAGAACGTGGAATTTCTGAGGCAATAGCTCGTAATTTATTTGAAATGGTAACACTTAGAGTACCGATTGTTTGTATTGTAATAGGTGAAGCATCAAGTGGTGGAGCCCTTGGTATTAGTATCGGCAATCATATTCATATTCTAGATAACTCGTGGTACTCGGTTATTTCTCCGGAAGGAGCGGCATCGATATTATGGAAAGATGCTAAGTATGCCCCAAAAGCGGCTGAATACATGAAAATTACAGCAAAAGAATTGAAGGATTTAGGGATTATTGATCAAATCATTCCTGAAGTGAAAGGTGGAGCACAAAATGATATAAAATGGCAGGCGGAAATGGTTGAATCTGTCATCGAATCATCTCTAAAAGAATTGGTACGATTGTCTCCAGAAGAGCTTACGCAACACCGATATGAAAAGTATAGAGAGATGGGGAAAATTGGAATCATAAACGGAACTAATGAGGAAAAATAGTGAAGAATGAAAGGAAAGGTAAATGCGTTTTCTGGGAGGTGAAATACTTTATTTTCTCTGAACAGAAGAAACAAGGGTGTACAGGGAAGTTACACCAAACAAAGTCCTTCCATGGTAATTTGAGAAGGACTTTTTATTTGTACATTCACCTTATCCATCCCGAGCTCCATTCCCGCAGGATTCTCTGTCTTGTGAGTAGAATAAACCAATGAGCTCGCATGATAATCCGCTTTAACAAGCTATCCTTTCTTGATGGTACCAGTTGAAAAAATAGAATCGGAGGATTGACATGAGAACCATACCACTCGGAACGAGCACATTAGAGGTACCTGTTATCGCAATCGGTTGCATGAGAATAGGTTCACTAGACAAACTGCAAGCGGAGCGCTTCGTACAAACGGTGCTTGAAGAAGGGGCGAACTTCTTCGACCATGCAGATATTTATGGAAAAGGCAGTTGTGAGGAAGTATTTGCAGAAGCGATTCAGATGAGTCCTAGCGTTCGCGAGCGTATCCTGTTGCAATCGAAATGTGGTATTCGGCCCGGTATGTTCGACTTTTCCAAAGAGCATATTTTGAATGCGGTAGATGGCATTCTAAAGCGTCTAAAAACTGAATATTTGGATGTTTTGCTGTTGCACCGTCCTGACACGCTTGTCGAACCGGAAGAAGTAGCGGAAGCATTCGATCTTCTGGAAAGCACGGGTAAAGTACGCCACTTTGGTGTCTCCAATCAAAATCCGATGCAAATCCAGCTGTTACACAAGTATGTGAAGCACCCAATCGTCGCCAACCAGTTGCAGCTCAGCATTATGAACGCGACGATAATCTCGCAGGGCTTCAACGTCAATATGGAGAACAGCTCGGCTGTGAACCGAGATGGCAGTGTACTCGACTTCTGTAGGCTGCATGATATTACCATTCAGCCTTGGTCGCCATTCCAGTATGGATTTTTCGAGGGGTCTTTTCTTGGGAACGAGAAATTTCCTGAATTGAACAAGAAAATCGATGAAATTGCAGCTAGATATGAAGTATCCAACACGACAATCGCCATCGCTTGGCTACTACGGCACCCGGCGAACATGCAGCCTGTCATTGGCACGACGAATATCGACCGAATGAAAGATTGCGTGAAAGCTGCCCATATTCGTTTGACGCGAGAAGAGTGGTATGACATCTATCGATCTGCAGGAAATGTGTTGCCTTAACGGATTCCAATATCCCAGCTATAAAACAATGGTGGTCTAAGCATTAACATTGGAAATGTATGGTGTTAATACTCGTGAAACGTCATCAAAGCACCCCTCGATCTACTAGATTGGATTTTACCTATTCCTGTAAAAATTCTTTTTGTTTCCACTCTTTGTATAGAGTAAGGTCGCTGCTCACTTGTCGAAACACTAGTCCAATGATTGTCGCGTCATCTAGTAAACCAACAACGGGAATAAAATCTGTGATGGCGTCTACGGGTGAAACAAAGTACAAAATCCCGCCAATAATCATCAAGATAGATTTAACCGGGATTGTTCGGTATTTACCACTCGTCCAATCACCGAAAATACTAAAGAGTAGCTGTAAATTCTCCCAAACATCACCGATCGCTTTTTTATCAGCTTTTTTCATTGCTTTTTTTAGGAGATGAGAAGCTTTTTCTTTATCGTTCAGATAATCAGAGGCTTTGGATTCATAATTTTTAAGAAACCTCTTTTCATGTTTAGCCATAAGGCCCCCTATGTTTCGTTGAAGCCAAAAAGGGCGAGAACACGGTCATTTTTGGCTTCGGTGTTTTTGAAACCCCTTATAATCCTTGAGGTGCTGCATGATGGATCTTTCCCAGCGTCTTTTTCTGGTGTTTACACCAAGATGACTTTCCCCCTACGATGACGGCTCTCCGCAAATTGCACGGCCTCTTTTACATCCTGCAAAGCAAATTTTTCTCCAGGCGCAGCTATAAGGAGCTTACCATTCTGAACGAGCTCGATGACTTTCTCAAACGTTTCGTGCCAGGTAGACAAGGAAACGCGTTGATTCCAGTGGCGCAACAAAAACAATTGTGGGAGAACGCCAAGCTCTTTCGAGATGATCGACCAATCCACTTGAACTCCCGATAAAAGGCCTAATGACAAGAAAATCCCGCCAGCATGTGTAGACTTCGCCAGCTCTAAACCGTCAGGTCCGCCAATGGAATCAATAGACGCATGTGCACCTTGTCCGTTCGTGACACTCATGATGGCATCATAGATAGACACATGTGAACTGTCGATGACATGCCATGCCCCAAGCTGCATCAACTCCTCGGTATATCTTGCGTTTCGGACGATGGCGATTACCCGAAAACCAAAAAGAGCGGATAGCTGAATAAACAAGCGGCCAATGGCTGAGTTGGCTGCATTGACTAACAAAACCTGCTGAGAAGACAGTTGAAGGGTCTCCTTGCAGATGACCCACGCAGTAATGGGGTTGATATACAACCGACTGGCGATATCATCTGGGATCGAATCAGGAACCTCAATGGCTAGCTCGGCTGTCGTTTTGACGTAATCTTGCCATGTACCCTCTCCGCGCAAAGGCAGAACACGTTTCCCGATAAGAGAGCGGGGAGCAGAAGGACCTGTATCAATAACGGTACCAACCCCCTCATACCCGGGAATAGCGGGGAGGTTGATGCGATGCTTGTAAGCACCACGAATCGGGATGATGTCAGAAGGGTTAATAGGACGTGCGCTCATTTTCACCAAAATTTCATCTTGCTTCAGCGGTTCAATTAGCCGTTGTTCAACCTTCAATACTTTATGGGGCTCGCCAAATTGATCGTAACGTATAACTTGTGCATACATGTTTGTGTACTCCTAACTTTGTCAGCGATCAGTGACGAAGGAAAGTTCTTCCGTCATTACGTATGGATCGGATTGTCTTTATCATAGTGATAAAAAATAAACGCCGTCAATCAAAACGAGAATTTGGCATGCTGCTAAACAAAACCTTTTCAGGAATGCTTTTCAAAATTATACCAATTGTTCGGTTGGGAAACAATTTGACATAAAGTGAGATTGAAAAGAGAAAAAGAGCGCATCTGCGCTCTTTCGGATCATTCTTTTGCTCGTGGTGCACTTTCAAAGCCTACTTTTTTATGCGTGCCATCACAGAACGGTTTTTTCTCGGATTGACCGCATCGACAGAGCGAAAAAGATGAACCGACTTCATACTTGTCACCTGCTCCATCCAGTAACTCAACTGCACCGGTAACACGAATTGATCCATTGTCGTTAATCTTGATAGTTACTTTTTCTTGATCCACATGTCATCCCTCCTTTTTTACTATCTTTACCTACTATGATTTCGGGCAGAAGGGTATGTGGTAAATAATTATTCTCTACATGGGAAGAGCCTGTCACAGCCATAGTGAACTTGCTGGTGGAACAATGCAAATTGGTGTTGAAATCAGGACAAGTTACGGTTATTTTTAGCAGAAAAAGGGTTTTGTCTCATGACGATTTCAATGGATAACTTCGAGTCAGATCCTCCTACACTTTATAAAGAAGCATTTGTAAACGAGTGAGCTTGAAAAAAAAAGCGAGAGGCCGTCAGCTCCTCACCTGGTTACGGGTGGGAACTGGCGGCCTTTTTAGCGAGCAGAAGGATTAAATCGGCGTAGACCGATCAGCAAGAAAACTAAGAGTAAGACAAGCGGAATCACTACAGTAGATGTGTCACCATGTAAAAGCAGAGTGACTGTAGCACCAAGCATAATGACTGCGAGTGTATAGGCGGAGTAACGCGCATACTTTTTCATCAATAAGCCCAGTCCGCCGAGCACTTCTCCCAAACCGATCACAACTTGGAACCAAGGGGGAAACCCGAATCCTTGGAAGGCGAGTGTGGCCTCTGGATGACCAATTAGCTTGTAAATACCAGAGGAAACGAACATCAAGCACAATCCTACAATCATTACCCATTTTGCAAACATACGCAGACTTTTCACACTGAAATCCTCCAATCGTTTCGTTGTTGGATTCAGTATAAGCCGTCCATCATGACATCTTTTGTCATATAGCAATGACTGAACGTTTTGGATCGTAGTTGAAGGTAATTCCTCCATTTCGTAAGCTGATTTGAGTATAATAGGATGGAGATATAGCCGAAAAGTAGATAATTTCCGGGAACCAGGTGTACACAAAGGTACCAAACCATCGGGAAAAAGCATGGAGGAATGCGATATTCAAACGAAACAATATAACGTACCCGTTGAAGCGACATTGGAAGTAATTGGTGGGAAGTGGAAGGTTGTTATTCTTTGTTTGTTAAAAGAAGGTACGAAAAGATTCGGTGAGCTGCATCGATATATGCCAAGCGCATCGAAAAAGATGCTGACCCAACAGCTACGTGAACTCGAAGAAGATGGATTGGTCAACCGATCCGTCTATCATCAGGTTCCTTTAAAAGTGGAATATTCACTTACGGAGCAAGGAGAGAGCTTGCGGACGATCTTGAATCTGATGTGCGAGTGGGGCGAAGCACGTATTCATAAATAAAATGATACGTAGGAAAAGCCTTCCATTTCATCCGCAATGGAATATCGATGGTAAGCCCTTGTATAACAGATCATGCGCTACTCATCACTTGTATTTTTCGACGTACTCGGCGTAGTTTACTACTTCGATGACACTCGACCAACGAAGAACGGTTCCTACAAACCGTTTAATGTCTAATCCTTGCATGTCGTATGATTCGGCCGTATTTGTTGTTCCAGTTACGTCCTTAATGAACGTCACCTTATATCCGCGATCATAGGCAGCGATCGCCGTAAACATACAACAAAATTCCGTCTCAAAACCGATTATAAAAAGATGTTCGACCCCTAAGTTTTCTAAAGTTTGTGTGAGCTCTGTTTGGAAGAAGGAACTAGGGGTTTGCTTCTCGATCAAATAGTCGGAATAGCCTTTAAATTCAGGGCGTATTTCAGAACCGATAGAGTTTCTATTCAGTGGACTTTCTTCTGTAGCATCGATATGTCTGATAAAAATGACAGGACGATTGCTCTCTTTAAAATCCGTAATTACTTGTTCCATCAAAAAAAGTTCCTCTTTGTAATCCCCACCATTCACAATTCCGCTTTGCACATCAATGACTAAAAGTGCGTTCATTGCTTCACCTTCCTTCTATCATGTAAATAGATCATTCGGTAGGAAAGCGTGTACTTCCTGCAAAGTAAATACCGTGAGATAATGAAGGAAATTTAAGTACTACATCCGTGTTTCCCAATTTAGCCACACAAGGCTCTTCTTCCACGAGTGAAATACCGGAAATGGGAACGGTTTCCGTCTTGCTGTTGACCAGCTCGCCTTCACGGTCTCGACTAGTACAGTTCGAGGCTTTTTGTATGCAGTTTCGCCTTCTGTTTTTGATATGATAGAAAGGTCTAGTTTGTACGAATACTTGATCAATAAAGATTTCTGGAGGTTGCCATGCGCTATCAAGTCATATTATTCGATGTAGATGATACACTTCTTGATTTCAAAAAGACAGAAGCAAATGCTTTGCAAAAGACGTTTTCCCAGTTTGGACTTGCTACGGGATCGTCTGATTATGGAGCGACTTACAAAGAGATCAGTAAAGGATTGTGGGAGGATTTAGAAAAGGGGCGGATCACTCTAGCAGAGCTGGGCGTAGAAAGATTTCGGAGACTTTTCAAAGCTGTTCAGCTAGACGTCGATGCAGAGGCGTTCGGCAGTGCCTATCTCGAATCCTTGGGCAAAGAAGTGCATTTGGTACCGGGAGCGGTTGAGTTGTGCAACAGTTTGGAGGGTTGCCGTTTGGCGATCATTACGAATGGGTTCGCCTCTGTGCAAACGGCAAGAATCGCCGCTTCACCACTTTGCGACTCTTTTGAGCATCTGATTATTTCCGAAGAGGTCGGCTACAAAAAGCCCGATCGAGAAATTTTTGACTACGCGTTTTCCAAATTGCAATGGACGGAGAAGGCGAACGTATTGATGGTGGGAGATTCCCTGACCTCTGACATACAAGGGGGGGCCCAATACGGGATTGATACGTGCTGGTTCAATCCTCAGGGCAAGGAAAATCAGACGAGCATTCAGCCGACGTACGAAATCAGAGAATGGAGCGAGCTTCAAGAAATTGTGCGGAAGGGTATCGTGAATTTGTAGGATCTTTCCTGTATGATGAGAAGGTATTGATCTACAGGTAAATCTAGAATCTAGTGATTGGAGCCCTATAGATATGTATCAGAATTTAGAAGAGTGCATCCTTGACTTGGAAAGGCACGGACATTTGGTCCGTATACGCGAAGAAGTAGATCCCTATCTAGAAATGGCCGCGATTCACTTGAAGGTCTACGAAGCGGGCGGACCAGCATTGCTGTTTGAAAATGTAAAAGGCTCAAAATTTCGCGCGGTATCCAATCTATTTGGCACAATTGAGCGCAGTAAGTTTATTTTCAGAAGCACCTGGCAAGCCGCTGAAAATATCATCGCTATGCGCAATGATCCGATGAAAGCGCTAAAGCAGCCATTTAAAAATATCGAGAACGGCTTTGCTGCTCTGAAAGCATTGCCTGCAAAAAAGTCCACTAGCATGCCAGTAACGGCACAGGAAATCAGCATAACCGACCTTCCACTTATCCAAAGCTGGCCGATGGATGGCGGAGCTTTTGTCACGCTGCCCCAAATTTATTCGGAAGATCCGGACAAGCCTGGAATCATGAATTCCAATTTGGGTATGTACCGTGTGCAGTTGACTGGTAATGAGTATGAAGTAAACAAAGAAATTGGCTTGCACTATCAAATCCATCGTGGGATCGGTGTCCACCAAGCCAAAGCGACCAAAATGGGGATGCCGCTGAAAGTAAGCTGTTTCGTTGGCGGACCACCTGCCCATACTTTATCGGCTGTAATGCCGCTGCCAGAAGGCTTGAGCGAAATTACTTTTGCAGGTTTGCTATCTGGGCGTCGTTTTCACTACAGTTATATCGATGGTTACTGCATAAGCAATGATGCGGATTTTGTCATCACAGGAGATATTTATCCTGGAGATACGAAACCAGAAGGACCATTCGGCGACCATCTGGGCTATTACAGTCTGATCCATCCATTCCCTGTGATGAAGGTAAAGAAAGTGTACGCCAAGCCGAATGCCATCTGGCCATTCACGGTTGTAGGCCGTCCGCCACAAGAAGATACATCGTTTGGTCAGTTGATCCACGACTTAACGGGCGACGCAATCAAACAAGAAATCCCGGGTGTAAAAGAAGTCCACGCCGTAGATGCTGCCGGTGTACATCCGCTGCTGTTTGCCATCGGAAGCGAGCGCTATACGCCATATCAACAAGTCAAACAACCGACGGAGATGCTCACCATTGCCAACCGCATTTTAGGGACGGGTCAATTGAGCTTAGCCAAGTATTTATTCATTACCGCCGAAGAAAACCGACCGTTGACGACGCATGATGAAATTGATTTTATGACCTATATTTTGGAGAGAATCGATCTGCATCGCGATGTTCATTTTTATACAAACACGACTATTGATACGCTGGATTATTCGGGAACGGGCTTAAACAGCGGCAGTAAGGTTGTCCTCGCAGCTTACGGCGATCAAAAACGAGAGCTGTGCAAAGAGGTGCCAGACGAGCTGAAGGATTTGCGAGAGTTTGCGAATGCCCGCCTGATTATGCCAGGTGTGGTGTCGATCCAGGGTCCTGCTTTTACTGATTATGCAAACGCCCAGCAGCAATTACAGGATCTGTGTGACGCGATTCAAGCAAGAGGACCGATCCCGTCTTGCCCGATGATTATCCTTTGTGACGACAGTACCTTTATGAGCGCGTCGCTACAAAACTTCCTGTGGGCAACCTTCACACGAAGCAATCCATCCCACGACATTTATGGCGTGAACAGCTATTACGAGAACAAGCATTGGGGCTGCGATAATTTGATTATTGATGCTCGTACCAAGCCCCATCAAGCACCGCCATTGGTACCAGATCCAACTGTCGAGAAAAATATCGAACGACTGTTTGTCAAAGGTGCGAGCTTGGGAGGAATCCTGTAAGCTTCGCCTAAAAGTCGAGGTCCGTAACCTTTCGTTGCGGACCTTTTTCATGTAATGGTACTATTTGGATGGAGGTTTCACCAAAAAATGGTTGGAGGGGTACGGAATGTTTTTCATGAAGCGAAAGCAGCCTTCGAGGATTTATTTCCTCATGAGTTGGATTATTGCAGTAGCCTTGCTTGTCACATGGTCATGGTCACCCGCAGTCACCTTGGCATCCGAAGAAATAGAAGAGTCGATACCGGTTGAACTAAAAATAAGTCCAGAAAAAGACAGGTATTCTCCCAGAACGAAGATACAGGTGGAGGCAGTTACGAAAAAAGAGGGAAAATCATTCGAAGCGAAAATCGTGATTAAGGCAAAAATGGATAAAGAGCAGACCATAACCATTGAGCCCGAGACGAAAATAAAAGGAAAGAACTATGTGTCAAAGGCGACATTTACACCGGAGGATATTATCGGCGACAGAGTGGGAAGTTTGGGTATCGAGTTTGAGATTATGATGAGTGATACAGATAAAGTATGGGTTGGAAGAGCACATAAGGGGATCCGTGTAGACAACATGCCGGGAACGGAGCCTGTTGTAGATTCAGAATTTTTTATTTATCCTGAACAAACACTTAAAGTTGGTGAAAAAATAAAGTTCACTGTACATACTCCGTATATGGGAATGATTCGCGAAGAAGCGAAGTTTTTATTTTTCTCGTCTAATTCAGTAGATACGACTCAAAAGGTAGAAAAAGTAAGAACCACACTTGATCGCAAGAAGGGGAAGTACGTAACAACAGGTTACTTTACCCCACGTAAAGAGGGTACCTATACCCCTTTCTTTTTCTTGGAAATGTATGATAAAGAAAAAGATGAGGAGATAAGTGGAAGTGGAGTGGTAAAATTTGACGTGATCGCGAATCCCAAAATCGAAGCTTCTCTTAGCCCACAAACCGCTACAATTAAATTTGGTGATGAAATTTACTTGCTGCTAACCTATCAAGCAACCGGAATGGATCCAGCAAAATTTAGCAGAGAGTATAATTATGACGTGGCTGAAATCAATGATGAATATGACGAAGAAAATAAAACGCACAAAGTACTGCTAAAGTTCAAGCCGGAGCAAAAAAAGACACATAAGTTTGAGGCAACTGTGAAAAACATCGAAACCGATACAAAAGCAACTGCAAAAACGACAATCTATGTCAAATAGGTTATAAAGAGAGGATGGCTCCCAGTTTTAACCGGGGTCATCTTTTTCATTGCTGTCGAATCGAACTGATAATTGCAAAAATTGCACGATTGATGGGGAAAGGAATCGTTCTTTACCACCGAGAAAGCGTTTTCTATAATGAATCTCAAGCAAGGACACAGCTTTTTATGGAAAGGAGAAAGGAATGGTCTTTTTAACCACACGTTCCCATGCATTACTGAAGGTGATACTCGACAGCTACTATCCGCTGAAAATTAAGGACGTCGCGCGCGATTTCCAGGTAAGCGAACGTACAGTCAAGTACGATCTGGATAACGTCAGGCAATGGCTAAAGGAACGAAATGTCATCCTCCATTCTCAACCGAATAAAGGGCTGTGGATCACGGAAGAACAAGAGCATCGAAATGCTTTGAAGGAAAATTTGCAAAGGGATGACAGCAAAACACTCATTCTGCCGCAAAAGGATCGGGTCAAGCATTTTTTGTTCATTCTTCTACTGTCGGAAGGGTATCAGCGAATGAACGATTTGGCCGACCATATGGGTGTTAGTCGCAATACCGTCGTTGCCGATGTGAAGGACGCGGAAAAGCTGCTCGATGGCTGGCGTCTCGAGCTCGTCACGAAACAAAGGTATGGTGTGCGCGTAGACGGGAGTGAGCGGCACAAGCGGTATGCCCTCGAAAACTTGATTCACGATCTGTTGGATGGAATCGACATGTATCGGATGGTACAGGGGATGTTTTTGGAAAATGGACAAGAAGCGAGAACGGGTCCGTTATTGGAGAAGTGGCTGATCAGCCGTGCAGAATTAGGGGAGATTATTCACAGCATCAAAGCATGGATGAATGCTGCTGCGGAGACGCTGGCAGACCGAGCACTGATTAGTTTACTGATTCGCTTATGTATTGTCGTCCATCGTGTACAACGAGGTCAATTGGTCACGGCAGATGATGCCGAGCTGGGGGAAGCGAGGCATTGGAGCGGGTACGAGCTGTTTTCACACGAGGTTCGAGCATTATGTCAGCGATTGCACGTCGATATTCCCGAACACGAGATTGCGTATGCGTGCCTTCCGCTGTTAGGGACCGAACAGGTGCCAAGAGAGGCGCGAGCAGGGAGGATTGTTTTGGACGTTTTCCAGGCAACCAAAGAACTGACGGAAGCGGTTAGTAACCGGATGCTGGCACCGTTGCACGAGGATCAGGAGCTGATGAGACTGCTTTTTGCTCACCTGGATGACAGTTTGAACCGTTATCGCCAGGGAGTTCTTTTTGCGAATCCGCTGACAGAGGAAATTCGCCGTTCATACGCACGCATGTTTGATGCAGTCAAACGCTCTTGCGAAGAAGTGTTTTGGCAGCGCGGGGTCTATTGGCTCGATGCAGACATTGCTTACTTTGTCCTGCATTTCCAAGCGGGATATGATCGCTGGCTGGAGCAGAAAAAGGCAGATGCGCTCGTCGTTTGCGGAACAGGCAGAGGGACTTCTCGGTTTTTGAAAACATACCTCGAAAGCGAATTGCGTTCGCTTCGGGTCGTAGGCCTGTGTTCCAGCACAGAGGTAGAGAAGTATTTGGCGAGTCGTCGCGTGGATGTCATCATCAGTGTTCTGCCGATCAAAGCCGAGGTGCCTGTTGTGATTGTCAGTCCCCTTCCAACGCGCCAAGATATCAACCAGATTCAGAATTGTCTGGAAGCCTTGCAAGTGGAGGGAGGAAATCGACAGCAGACTGTGAATGGTCGCAAGGAAGCTTGGTTTCCCACGATGACTGCTGATCTCAATCCGTCAGATTTGCCAGTGGTGGAGAGGCTGTCTCAGGATGTCATCTGCAAAGGGTATGAGATCAGTCAAAAAATTGTGACTGCTTTTCGTGAGTACGTAACGGAACAAACGGCAAGCGGACTGACGCTGCACCTGCTGCTGATGGTGAATCGATTAGCTTTTGGCTCACCCTATCAGGAGGAGTGGGAATCGTTGGCTGAGGCAGAATCAAAAGAATGGAAGGCATGGCGTGAAAAGCTGAACCAATTGATGGCTGAGGCAAACCTCCAAGTTCCGTCTAGTGAGGTGACGGCCATTATGCGCTATTTTTCAGGAAAAGGGGCGGTAGAGAGTGAAAGTGGATCTACTCATACGCAACGGACGGGTCATTGATCCTTCCCAGAACCTGAACGGGCACTATGATCTTGCCATTCGGGAAGGGCGAATCGTTGGGTTGTATGAGAAAGGGAAGACTACCGATGATGAAGGGATGTATCTGGAAAGCAAGGAGACGATCGAGGCTGAGGGATATGTGGTGACGCCCGGTCTGATCGATCTGCACGCTCACGTTTTTCCGACAAAGACGAGTCTGGGCGTATCCGCGGATCGGGTCGGGGTCGAGCAAGGAGTGACAACCGTAGTAGATGCTGGCAGTGTCGGGCTATGGTCGTTTGATGCTTTTCTTGAAGAAGCAGTGTACCCTTCTCGTACTCGTGTTCTGGCATTTCTGAACATTTCAGGGGATGGCTTGTGTACAGGTGGTGGGGAGCTCGCAGACATGTCGCGGTTAACCCCGAGAGAAGCGGTAGCCCTTATAAGAAACCAGCCGATAATACGAGGAATAAAAGCCCGCATGAGCGGTTCTGTCGTCAAGCAAAACGGGCTTCAGCCCTTGCTCGTAGCCAAGGAAGCGGCGAGGGAAGCGGGCGTACCCATGATGGTGCACATCGGAAATGCTCCGCCAAAACTCACGGAAATATTGCCTCTGCTAGACCAAGGAGACGTGGTGACACATGCGTTTCATGGAAAAAAAGGAGGGATGTTCGACGAACGAGGCGAGTTGATTCCAGAGGCGCAAGACGCATTGGAGCGGGGAGTCTTACTCGACATCGGGCACGGCGAAGCGAGCTTTAGCTTCCAAACATTGCGTCATGCGCAGGCCCAGGGTATTACGCCACATGTCATTAGCACGGATGTTCACCAGCGTAATATCGATGGTCCTGTGCACAGCTTGACGCACACACTCACGAAGTTTCTCGCAATGGGCTACGAGCTCGATGAGGTGATAGCGGCGAGTACGTATGCGCCCGCACGAATTCTTGGGCTGGAAAACGAGATCGGGACGTTGAAAGTAGGGGCATGCGCGGACGTATCCATTTTGCAGCTCAAAAAAGAGCGGACAATGTTGACGGACAGTGAACAAGAAACGATGGAGACAATGCAAAGAGTCGTGGCTTATCAAGCAATTACTTCAGGAAAGGTACTGACATGCAAATGATTGATGACATTCTCAAGGAACTGGCTGAGACAAAACCGGAAAATATATCTGAAATTTCTGAATGCAAACGAATTCTCCAGAAAATTGAGCAGGAGTTTCGTTTCATGGAGATTCATATACCGCGAGATCGCTGGCTGGCCATCGGTGCTCATGTGCTGGCATTTGTACGCCGGATGACAAACGGTGAAAAGCTGCCTGTGATTGAAGCGGAGTTATTCGCCGAAATTCATCCTGATATGGTTACGCTCTCGCACAAAGTCCTCACGGAAGAAAAGGGTCCTTGGCAGGTAGATGATACAGAGGCGTTTCTATTGGCGGTTCATTTTGAAGCGATCCGTGTCATGCATATAGGGCCATCTTAAAACATTGCTGTGAATATAGGGAGGTTTTGCATATGTCTAAAGTAAAAATCGTGATTGGTGATCGTCTCGGAAAAGGACAGAACATCGCAAAAGGAATCGAAGCGGCTGGTGGAACCGCGATCGTCATTCCAGGTGTTGGTGCGGATATGAAGGTAGGAGATGTCATGGTCAGTGAGAGTGCAGATCTCGGGCTGTCCTTTTGCGGAAGTGGTGGGGCTGGGGCACTGACTGCCAAGACAAAGTATGGTTTTCCGGTCGAGTACGGCTTGCGCTCAGTAGAAGCTGGTATTACAGCTTTGCGTAGCGGCAACAAAGTGATTGGCTTTGGCTTCATGGATACAGAAGAGCTGGGCAGACGCATGGTGGAAGAATACATCAAGCTGGGAGGGAAGTAATCCATGTACACGGAGACGACGCAGACCTTGCGATTATCCGGTAGTGGCGATACGAAAGAAGGAGCCTTTAACAAGATTTTTTCCCAAATCAAGCATGTAGTGGCCAGACAAACGAATGATTTGGTCGTGCGAATCGAACCTGTAGGGGTTTCCATTGTGTCTGCGACAGAAATAGTGAAGCATGAGCGATTTTTGGGTTTGTTTTTCCCCCGTAAACGGACACGGTATGACATCACGGTAGATATTCAAGTGAGGCTGGGTCTGGTCCAGGTAGAAAACATAACGTTTCAGCAACAGACCGAGCCAACTGCAGGTATGGGGCAGTTGGTTCGTCAGCGATAGAAGCAGACAGGGGGTAGGTTCATGGTTACTTTGATGATTGTATTGAAGTCGATCGTCATCGGGGCATTGGTCGGCTTCGGTGTTGGTGCGGGGGCAGCGAGGATGTTTCATGCACCCAATGTCCAAGGCATGGGAGCATTCCGGACTTTTGGAGAGCTGAACGCGTGTGCGGGCGATCCCATTTCCCACTTTTCATTTGGTCTTGGCTTTTTGTTTAACGCATGGGCGTCTGTTGTTGGTGCTGGTGCATTGACGCAAGATGTCGATCATCGCGTCATCCCGAACTGGGCGGCGGCATTGTTGCTCTGGCGCAACAAGAATGTCGCAGAAACGTTGCACAATCCGAAACAAATGGCGATTGCCGGAGCAGCAGTCGGTGTCGTTGTGGTCACCGTGTTGAATTCCACTGCAACGGCAATTCCCGAATCGATGCAGCTCGTAGCGACGAAGGTACTGGTCCCGGCTGCGAACTGGTTGATCAACCCGATTATGCCGATTGTGTTCTGGATGGCGGCGATGGATGCAGGCAAACGGACGGGGATTTGGGGAACGGTCTTGGGAGGTTTGTCGCACTTGGTCATGGGGAATGCGGTGCCTGGAATCGTCTTGGGTATTTTGATCGGTAAAGGTTTGGATGACAGCGGTTGGAACAAAATTACCAAATCCATGTTTATTGCAGTCATTCTCTTGTTTGTATTCAGTGGCTTCTTCCGCGGTTTTGATGTCGCGCTCTTGAAGAGTATGTACGTGGAAATTCCACAGTGGTTGATAGAGCTACACGAAACATTCGGATCGGTGGTGAAAAAGTAATGGGTGAATTGCAGGCAAAAGGGTTTTGGTATTCAGAATGGGCATTTCCCCTCTTTGTGGCGTGTTTGGCTTCAGGAATCTTTGCAGGTACTCATCTTTACTATGTGTATCATGTCGGGGCCTTTAACGATATCGCCATCGTTGCGATGCTCGAGGCGGGGATCAAGGGTGGCGGATATGGTGCGGCTGCCGCGTTTGGTGCGAGCTTTTTGTTTGCTCGTATTTTGGAGGGACCGTTGGTTGGGATTCTCGATATTGGAGGCTCGTTGCAAACAGGTATTGGGATTGGCGTTCCAGCGTTGATGCTGGGAGCGGGCTTTACAGCTCCATTGACTTCTTTTCCTTTGGCGCTGGCGACAGGTGCGCTCTTGGGCTTTATCATTGGTACCGTGATTATTTTGATTCGGAAGTATACGATCAACGCATCGAACTCCACCTTTGGTGCCGATGTCATGATGGGAGCCGGAAACGCAGCAGGGCGTTACTTAGGTCCATTGATCATCATTTCAGCGATTATGGCTTCGATTCCAGTTGGACTTGGTGCAACAGTTGGAGCAGCGATTTTCTACTATTACAACAAACCAATTGCGGGTGGTGCGATTATCGGGGCCATGCTCCTCGGCGCCATTTTCCCGATCCCGACACAATGAGGGAATAGCGAAGCGTTTTCACAGGAGGGATGGGCAAACCATGGGATTCTATCAGCAGCTAGGGTTGAAGCAAGTCATTAACGCAAGTGGTAAGATGACGGCATTGGGTGCGAGTGCCGTCCATCCTTCTATTGCACAGGCCATGGGAGAAGCCGCCATGGATTATGTAGAAATCAGCGAGCTGATGATTGTGGCAGGTCGTCATATCGCAGAGGCGACCGGGGCAGAAGACGGTTGTCCTACCTCTGGAGCAGCTGCGGGCATTGCCATTAGTGTAGCGGCAGTCATAGCTGGTTGCCATCTAAGCTTGATCGAGCGGCTTCCTTTTTCCGAAGGGATGAATAACAAGATCATCATCCAAAAAGGACACGCGGTGCATTTCGGTGCTTCCGTTCAACAGATGATTGCGCTTGGCGGAGGGAAAGTTGTAGAGGTCGGGCATGCCAATCAGGTAGAAGCAGACCATTTGCGAGAAGCCATTGATGATCAGACCGCAGCACTGCTCTATGTCAAATCTCACCATGCGATTCAAAAAGGGATGCAGTCGTTAGACACGATGATTCAGCTCGGTCGGGAGTTTGGACTTCCTGTCATTGTAGACGCAGCAGCGGAGGAGGATTTGCGGCGTTACGTGGCGATGGGGGCCGATCTGGTCATTTACAGTGGCGGAAAAGCCATCGGCGGACCCACGTCTGGGTTTATCGCAGGTCGTGCCGATCTGGTTGCTGCATGTCGTGCGCAATATAAAGGCGTTGGTCGTGCGATGAAGGTAGGAAAGGAAGCCATTGCGGGTTTACTTGCAGCGCTGGGACAGTACGATCCCGAAAAGCAAAATGTTACCGAGCAGCGCAGGCGAGTGGAGTGGCTGGCAGGAGAACTGAACAGCTTGCACGGTGTGAAAGCAGGGATCGCACAGGATGAGGCAGGCAGGGAGATCTATCGTGTGCAAGTTCAGCTTGACGAACGAGTGACGGGAATGACGGCTCGCGAGCTTACACGCCAACTCGAGCAAGGAAATCCAGCTATTTTTACCCGTAACCATTATGTGAATACGGGTGTGATCGCCTTTGATCCACGACCGTTTCATGAAGGGCAAGAACACATCATTGCAGCACGAATGAAGGAACTGCTGCAAAAACAGGGAGAAGGAGAATAACAAAAGTGGGCACACAAAAAATTCGTTTAAACGTTTTGGCAAGGGATGTAGAAAACGCAAAACAAATATGTACCGTGGCTGAGGGCCGCGCTCTGATCGGGATCTTGGTCAAAGGATTTGCGTCCGTAGAAGCAGCAATAACGGCTGTTGAACAATACCAGCAAGCAGGTGTACCCGTATCTGTAGGGCTGGGCGCAGGTGATCCTACGCAATGGAAAAAGGTTGCTGAAGTCGCGGTGCAGACACAACCGGATCACGTCAATCAGGTATTTCCGGCGGCAGGCTATACGCTCGGCGGGCTACAGGCAGTCGGCAACTCACATACCATCGTGAATGCATTGATTGCCCCCGGTGGGCAACCAGGAAAGGTTCAAGTCACCACGGGACCAATGAGCAACAAAGTGCCAGAATTGCTCTCTTGTGATGCAGCCGCCGCGATGCTGGCGGAGATTGGCGTACACTCGGTCAAATTTTATCCAGTCGATGGGTTGGAAAGGCTGAATGAAATCAAGGCGATGGCAGAAGCAGCCGTACGTTACGGGATTCCCGTTTTTGAGCCGACTGGTGGGATCGATGCTGCTTCGATTCGGCCGATTGTGGAGGTATGCCTCGCAGCTGGTGCCAAGCAGGTCATTCCACACATTTATACATCGATCGTTGACAAGGAAACGGGATTGACTCGTTTGGATCAGGTAGAAGAACTGCTAACGGCTATAGAAGGCCTGTAACTATTTTACGAGAAAGGGGTAGGGGTGAATCAAATGAGAGAGAGACAGGTCATCGTCCAGTTGGCACAGGGATTACACGCGCGTCCGGCTACTTTGTTTGTGAAAGTAGCAGCATCTTTTTCCAGTGAAATCGGATTGAACAAGGAGGAGAAGAAGGTGAATGCCAAGAGTATCATCGGCGTCATGTCCCTCGCTGTGTCGAAAGGCCAATCAGTCGTCTTGACTGCGGATGGTACCGATGCAGAACAGGCGTTGGATGCGTTGGAGCGCGTTTTGGTAAGTGTGGAGTAAAGGGGAACGATAATAGGTAATGCAATCAGCGTCAGTGTAAGACTTTATTAGGTCTTACACTGACGCTTTTTCTTTTATTGGATCAGACTAAAACATGGTTATCACCAGAGATTTCGTTTCATTCGAACCTCAACCACCGTAGAAACTGGTTACTCCCAGGTTCCTACTGTACTAAAAAGTGCGTTCTTTTCTTTGATGAGGCTATACCACATAATGAGTCTCAAGATGATCATCACCTTTGAAGAAGACGATTGTATCGTTCAAGGGATGTCGTCGATAGGAAATATACTCACTTCTTTAGGAGGAATTCATATATGAAGAACATTCTGCAGAAGAAACAACTTGGTTTTGGTACGGCTCCGCTGGGCAATATGTTCCGCAACATCCCGGAAGAAGAAGCACTGGCTACTGTCGATGCTGCTTGGGAGAATGGCGTCCGTTACTTTGATTCTGCTCCATTCTATGGTGCCGGCTTGGCTGAGCTTCGCCTGGGAGAGGCCCTTGCGAAACGTCCGCGTGACGAGTATGTGTTGAGTACGAAAGTTGGGCGTATCATCCTGGATGAACTGGAAGATCCAACCTTGCGTGACTTGGGTGAAAAAGGCGGACTGTTTGAATATGGTCGCAAAAATAAGATCCACGTGGACTACAGTGAAGACGGTACGCTTCGCTCGATCGAGGACAGCCTGAAACGGTTGCAGACCGATCGCCTGGACATCGTCTACGTTCATGATATCGCTCAGGACTTCTATGGCGACGAGTGGCTTTCCCACTTTGAAAGTGCGCGAAAAGGTGCCTTTCGTGCCCTAACTCGGTTGCGTGAGGAAGGTGTCATTACGTCGTGGGGCCTCGGGGTAAACCGTGTAGAGCCAATCGAGATCGCGATGGCATTGGATGAAGTACAGCCGGATGCCTTCTTGATGGCTGGTCGCTACTCCCTGCTGGATCATGACCGAGCTTTGCAACGCGTGATGCCAAACGCCGCAAAAATGAATGCCAAGATTATTGCTGGAGGGCCGTACAGCTCAGGTGTCTTGGCCGGAGGTACCCACTTCGAGTATCAGAAAGCATCGCCTGAAATAATGGCAAAAGTCGATCGCATCAAAGCGATTGCCAATCGTCACAACATTAGCGTCAAGGCTGCTGCGCTGCAATTTGTGCTTGCAAACCCAGCAGTTGCTGCTGTCATCCCTGGTGCGAGTCGCCCGGATCGAATCACGGAGGACGTAGCTGCGATGAACGAAGTGATTCCTGCAGCCTTCTGGCAAGAAATGCGTGAACAGAAACTGGTGGCGCAAGACGCTCCACTTCCAATCTAACGATAAAAGGGGTAATCAACATGGCAAACACAATGGCAACCACCGAAATCTCTGCTTCTCCTGATCAAGTATGGAAATTGATCGGTGGATTTAACTCTCTACCGGACTGGCTTCCTTATATCCCAAGCAGCGAAATGAGCGAAGGGGGACGGGTGCGTCGGTTGGAAAACCCGGATGGTGATGTGATTATTGAGCGCCTGGTAGGCTTTAATGAAAAAGAGCGCCATTACACCTACTCCATTATGCAAGCACCCTTTCCAGTTACCAATTATGAATCGACGATCCACGTTCGTGAGAATGGTGACAAAGGAACGCTGGTGGAATGGTCTGGTCAATTTACACCGGTAGGAGTTAGCGACGATGAGGCTATCAAGCTGTTCCACGGAATTTATTCAGATGGTCTGGAAGCATTGAAAAAAGCATTTCAAGCTTAATCAGTTGGAACGGAAATAAAGCAAAAGGTCAACTTACAAAAATAGATACGGCAGCCGCGGTGTAGAACATATCAACGTGTTCTACACCGCGGCTGTTTTTTGGGGAAATTGCATTTCATTTTTATTAGGATACAGAATAACGTACCGATGGGGTGAATCCTTTTATGATTAGCCATATAGCCAAAACCAATTGTTGAAAGGCTATTGGAATGTTCAACATCATATAGGTTGCATCCAGACCGATGAAGCGAATCATAAATAATAAGCTAGCCAATATGGACAATGTAGATCCGATAAGACCCCAAACTGACAACCAACGTGGAACTAATTGTGTTTGATAAAGTACGCAGGTGAACAAGAGCATGGCCAACGCGAATGCCAGTGTCGTTGCCACATGGTTCACCAAATCACGTCCTTCCCGCAACAATCCACCCAGGGTCTGAAAATACGATACATGCAAAGTTCCGATTTTTGCAAACTCGTGGCTTACTGTCAAAAGCAACAGAAGAATGATTACACCGAGCATAATGAACACACCCGCAATGATGCCAAAAGCAACAGATCCTAGAGCTAACCCTTTATGGTGCTTACTTAACAACGGATACATCATAAGAGGAATACCAACATAGGCAACAATCATTAACAATTGGAAAAACGCTCCTAGTAGTACCTGGTTCTCATTTGGAGAAGCCATGACAAGGTAGTCTGCGCCATCTATTACAGGTACAACACTACATATACCTGTAATCAATCCGGCTATTAATAACACCCCAGTCACTATTGCAGACCTTCTACCTGCATTTGTTCTCTTCCTCAACATAATTAGCCTCCTTCTCATACACTACCTTTGGCGGATGAAGGGATGCTGCCTTCCTCGGCATTTTTTATCGCGTATCAAGTGTAGAGGGTAAAGAGGAATATAGTTCAATGAGGCAGTCTATAACATTATTATTCAGTTGAGATCCATGATTTGCTCCATATCTTTAAAAATGCTTCCAAGTAAAATCAATACTCAAGTACCCAATCGGTTTCTCCTTGAAGGTCAGTGCTTCTTTCGTCGCCAATTCCGGTTTGCGAAAACAGACAAGGTCTTTGTGATATCCAAAAGCGCGACACACTTCCGGTCGAACGCTATGAATGCCACACTGATCTTTTTGCGTGTCGTAGAAGATACAAGTCCCAAACATTCTCGGTTGATTTTTTAGATCGTCACGGAGTTTATTTGGAAGCGCTTTCAATTTCTTGTGTATCATTTTAACTTCCTTTTCTGTTAGGGGAACAGGCCCACAGCACAATCCTTTACATCCTTGGCAAGGCAAAGTATTCATATCATCTACAACCTTTCGTCATGTGATGTTTGCTAGAAAAAACAAAAAAGATGATCCTCATTAATTAAGGAGATCATCTTGGGAACTACCGCATTCAATTGTGTGGTTGATTCAAAAATTCGGTAAGAAAAAACTGTACTTCTATTATAGCACATGTAGGAAGATTTTGACGAATGCTTTTTGAAACAGTCGAGTTGGTTTCGAACTGTACGATGCTCCGGACGGGTCCATCATCGGTCATCCAAGTTCGGGGAAGTCATTGACGGAACAAGCCCCATTTTTCTTGTTTATCTCGTCAAAACATACAACCACTCACCATTGCACTCTTCATCGTCCCCAGTCAAGCCTTCTAAGACTCGTTCAAACGAGAAGCCGAGCCTCTCGATGATGCGCACCGATGCTTTATTGTCTGGGTGAGCTTTTGCGTACAATCGATCCAATCCGTAATCCCGTCCGATTAAAATAATAGAGCTCTTTTTCCGGAGCCAAAAAATCGAGAACGCCAACACCACACCAGCCAATGAACCTGCCAGTAGCCTTTTCGCGTATGGCCACAGAATATGTAAAAGGCTGGTCAAAAGGGTAGGATGTTCCTTTCGATTCTGAAATGATCGCTGGATATAAAGAAGGGAAGCGCTCACGGTAAGCGCTTCGAACCTCATGTGTGTTTGATCAGAATGAGTTCTTCCACTTCTTCGCTTCGTGCCTCCGAAAATGCCCGATCGACACCGAAAGGCTGAAAACCGTTCTTTTCTAACACACGAATGGATCCGATGTTGTCATGGGCGACACGTGCATATACAGGAAGTAGTCCGAGGTCCTCTAAAAAGAGAGTAAGTGCATTTGTCGCGATTCCTTTTCCCCAAAAGCTTTTGTCTATCCAGTATCCAATCGTAGGTAAGCCAAACAGCTCAAAGCACGAAACATTACCAACAATCTGCCCATTCAAGAGAATGGCTCTTTTTACAATCGAATCATTGTTCAAAATCCTCGTCCAATGAGCAATGAATCCGTCTCTATCTTCAGGGTCCTTGACAGTAAAAGCAGCCATCTCATGTGCGGATTTGTCCAATTGCTGGGTGAAAAATATAGGGAGATCTTCCTCTGTTACTTCTCGCAAAGTAAGGGACTGATTACATAATGGCTCCAAGGAAAAGCACCTCCAAATACATCAGCTACTCTCTCTTCACCAACACTTTGATAATCAACGACAGTACCGTGAGAACCAAAATGACATTAGCGATGAGCATAATGCTAGGTAAATCAAGCCTAAACAAGATGTACACACTCCTACTCGTTACAACCTTTGAAAGTGAAAAAACTAGTTCTCCTCAGTGACAAGCATGATCGCAAAGCCATCATAGCCCTTGCTGCCAACTGTCTGTACAACGGTTCCACTAACACGCTTTTCTTCAGCTACCAAATCGGTGAATTGACGTACGCCGACAATATTAGGATCCGTGCTTGTTTCGTCCACGACTTGACCACTTCGTACAACGTTATCCGTGATAATCACAGTACCTTTGCGAGAGAGCTTTAATGCCCATTGGAAATAGTCGGGGTTTCCTTTTTTATCTGCATCGATAAAAATAAGATCAAAAGGTCCCTGATTTTCTTTGTGCAGTTGGATGAGAGAATCAAGGGCAAGTCCGACCTTCACTTCTACGATTTGATCCAGTCCTGCGCGGGTAATGTTCGATTGTGCAACTTCTGCATGCTTTGGATCATATTCAAGAGTAATGAGACGACCGTCCGCAGGCAGTGCGCGGGCTAGCCAGATGGTACTGTATCCACCGAGAGTGCCAATTTCCAAAATCGAACGAGCGCCTTGAATCCGTGCTAACAGATGAAGGAATTTACCTTGATTGGGTGCTACATCAATAGCTGGAAGACCTGCAGCTGCGTTCTCTTGAAGGACTGTGTCTAGAACGGAATCGGCTTCCAGTAGTTTATCCGTAAAATAGTGATCGACCGCTGTCCATTGCTCTCTATTCATGATCTCAACTCCTCAAGAATTTACAGGGATATCATAACACGATTAGCAACTTCTGGCTGGCTTTTTTGTAACAATTAACACACTTCAGCGGAGGGATTCTATGGTCGATCAAGCTTTATAGGTAAGATTTTCACCTGTTACCATTATTTTCGCATAGCGTGAACGCCGAATTTTCATGATAATAGAAAAGTAATCCAAGCTAGCTAGTATAATCCAACCTTGGGGATTCTTTTTACGCGTCCGACTAATTGAGGCAGTCTAAGTCGGCGCCATTTTTTTGTTCCATCTATAGGTAAATGTACCTATTATTGTTCGTTGTCAACCGAAAACAAGTCCTATATGATTATATCATTCACGTATGACATACGCGTACTACCCCGTACGCCCCAACCACTTTTTGTTGGTTGGGATTTTTTTTGTTCCGATTCATATCCAGTTATCTCCTATCGCGTTTCGATGCGATTTTTAATATCCTTGTACATAGGACTTGAAATGTTCTTGGGGTCCGCGGTGACTCAAATTATGCAGAGGAGTCACCGCTTTTTTTTACATACTTCCTCCGTTCAAGGTCAAGCTAGTAACAGGTGATTTTGGTCAGGAGGTGTTTTGTGTGCGCGCAACTTTCGTGGTGCTGACACTGGCTTTTGCTTTAACCGTAACGGGATGTACAAAGCAATCTGGTACGGAAACGAAGAAATCTGGTACAGAAACGAAGCAAAAAGCGGAAGCGGAGCCGTTGTGCATGCCTGTTCCCGTCAGACATTATCAATGGGAAGAGCGAGCGAGATCGATTACGGCTAGCGTGAAGGGCATAGACAAAATCGTGGTTGTGCAAATCGATAAAGAGCTCGATGTGGCTATTCAAGTAACGAATTTTAATCGGTTCAAGCTGGAATCGATTCAAAAAGAAGTCGGAAAGAAATTAAAAGAGGCCTTCCCAGATGCCAATATTCATGTGACAGCTGACAAGCGATTGTTAAAAGATTTGCAAAGGTTGAGTGACGAACGGTGGCCAACCGATGTAAAAGAGGCATGCCAGAAGAAGAAATCCTTAAAAGAAATTGAAAAGAAAATGAAGGGCTAGCCGATTCCCAAACCTCACACACTGCATGGGTAGAGTGAGGTTTTTGTCGTTTGATTTGACAGAATGATGAATAGAAAATGAAGGTTCTGTGATCAATGAACAAAGAAGGACTCCCTGACTGGGAGTCTATATCAGCTAGTAGTGATCACGATCGTAATGATGAGCGCGCTCTCGATCTCGATGGAGATCGATGCCGCGTAATTCACCCTTGGCTTTTTCCACAAGGACTTGATAATCTCTTACCACTTCCGTCAAGGTCGTAATGGATTCCTTATAGTCGGGATCATTACAGATTCCATCTATCGCTCGATGGAGGTGATACATCTTATCTTCGGTTTTTCGGATAAATTCTACCCAATCCATTCCGTTCATAAAATACCTCCTTTCCGTCATAGGCTTTACTCCCATGCGCGAAAGTATGCAAGGTGAAAATGCGAATAAAATGATGTGTATGCAATCTAATAATGAACTTTGGTCTTGTAACAATAATCCGTTCATGATAACATACCTCACATCACTAGCATCAAAGGACGAGACTTGAGGTGTATCAAATGAATGGGTTAGCCAAACTGAATCGATTTCTTGAGAAAATCATGCCCATACTAACGCCGAGTAGTGTTGCTATTGGCGTAATAGCTGGGACACATTTGCAACCGTTTGCTTTTTTGTCTCCTTGGGTGTTTGCCTTCATGACATTTACTGGCAGTCTGGGTTCAGGATTTAAAGAATTTGCAAAGGTACTGACCAGACCACTCCCTTTAATTGTCAACTTGTTGATTCTTCATGCACTTATGCCGCTTGTTGCCTGGTCAATGGCTCGGTTGTTTTATCCAGATGATATCCATGTCATCACGGGCTTTTTGCTGGCGGCCTTAATTCCCACAGGGATCACGAGCTTTTTGTGGTCATCGATTTATTTCGGGAACATCGCCCTGACGCTATCCATTATATTGTTGGATACGATGCTCTCTCCATTGATTGTTCCGTTGGGAATGTCCTTGTTTTTAGGGGCAACCGTCGAGATGGATTTGGCAGAACTGATGAAGGGTTTATTTTATATGATCGTGTTGCCGTCGCTAGTTGGTATGCTGCTCAATCATTTGTCAAAAGGGAACGTCAAAAAAACGTTGGCACCAAAACTAGCGCCATTTTCGAAGATGGGAATGGGTGTTGTTGTCGCGATCAACAGCTCGATGGTTTCGTCTTACTTTCATATGATAGACGCTAAACTGGTGGGAATGGCTGTCCTCGTACTGGTAGTAGCCATTTTAGGTTATTTGATGGGGTGGGGGATCGCAAAGCTGTTCGGGTGGGAGCGCGATGTGATTGTCACGTTAACCTTTAACAGTGGAATGCGAAACATTAGTGCAGGGGCAGTGATGGCGATCACGTACTTTCCGGCGCCTGTTGCTCTCCCAGTTGTTCTCGGTATGCTTTTTCAACAAATACTCGCTTCTACCTTCGGAAAGTTTTTGGAGCTGGTCGAGAAAAGACCGCAAGCTCAACCACAGGAACTATCAAGCTAAAAGTAAGAGCCGTTTTCCAAAGCC